>DASSMZ010000137.1:0-4308 GCA_035688325.1 Gaiellaceae bacterium | reverse complement strand
TCGACGCGGCCCGCTGCGGCGTCGCGCTCTACGGGCTGTCGCCGTTCGGCGAGGACCCGGCGGCCGACGGGCTCGAGCCGGCGCTCTCGTGGCGGAGCCACCTTGCGCAGGTGAAGCGGCTGGAGCCCGGCCAGAGCACGGGCTACGGTCGGCGCTTCGTGGCCGAGCGGCCGACGTGGATCGGCGTCGTGCCCGTCGGGTACGGCGACGGCTTTCGCCGCGACCTGACCGGCACCGAGGTGCGTGTGAGCGGGGAGCCGCGGCGCGTCGTGGGCGTCGTCTCGATGGACGCGTTCGCCGTCGAGCTCGAGGGCGAGGAGCCGGCCGGCGCGCCCGTGACGATCCTGGGCCACGGCGTGCTCGCGGAGGCGCACGCGCGCGTCGCCGGGACGATCAACTACGAGCTCACCTGCGGCATCAGGGGCGACCCGCGGCGTGCCCGGCGGGTGGTGGTCGATGCGTGAGCTGATCGGCGAGCTGTTCGGCGGAGAGGAAGCGTGGGTCGTGGGCGGTGCCGTCCGCGACCAGGCGCTCGGCCGGCCGCTGCTCGACCTCGACGTCGCCGTCCGCGAGCCGGAGCCGGCCGCGCGGACGCTCGCGAGGCGCGTCGGCGGCGCGCCGTTCCTGCTGTCCGAGCGGCACGGCGCCTGGCGGGTCGTGCTCGGGGACGGACGGACGGTCGACTTCACCCCGCTCGCCGGCTCGATCGAGGACGACCTCGCGACGCGCGACTTCGGCATCAACGCGATCGCCGAGCGTGTCGGCGCGGACGAGCGGTTGGTCGACCCCTACGACGGCCGCGGCGACCTCGCCGCCCGGCGCATCGCCGCGATCGGCGCGTCGGTCTTCCGCGACGACCCGCTGCGGCTGCTGCGCGCGGTGCGGCTGGAAGACGAGCTCGCTGGCTTCCGGATCGCGCCGGAGACCGAGGCGCTGATCCGGCGCGACGCGGCGCTCGTCACCCGGCCCGCCGGCGAGCGCGTGCTGGCCGAGCTGCTGCGACTCTCGCCGGCGGGCTACCGGCGCCTCGACGAGCTCGGGCTGCTCGAGCCGCTCGGCGGTGCGGTCGACGGGCGGCTCGAGCGGTGGGACTCGCCGGAGTACCGGCTCGTGGCCGTCTTCGGCGACCGGCTCCGGCGGCTGCCGGTCTCGAACGAGCTCCGGCGCTTGGCGGCGGCGCTGCGCCGCGCCGAGCGACCCGAGCGCGACGCGCGGTCGATCCACCGCTTCCGCCGTGCGACCGAGCCGTGGACGCTCGAGGCGCTGGCGTTCGTCGACGCCCTCGACCTGCGCGACGCGGTCGAGGAGGCGCGGCGCCGCGAGCCGGCGGAGCCGCTCGTTCGCGGGGACGAGCTCGGCCTGCCGCCGGGGCCGGACATCGGCCGCCTGCTCGCGGAGATCGACGAGGAGCGGGCCGCGGGTACGATCGCAAGCAGGGAGGAAGCGCTGAACTATGCACGACGCCACGCAGGAGCGGTTCGCGAAGACGGCTGAGCGGCTGGCCGCGCTGCAGGACGCGCGCGCGGCCGAGCTCGAGCAGAAGGTGCTGCGGTTCGTCGCGCCCGCCGGCGACGAGCGCGCGCTCGACTCGGGCAGCGGCGCCGGTGCGCTGGCGTTCGCGCTGGCGCCGCACGTTCGCGAGGTGGTGGCGGTCGACCTGGTGCCGGAGCTGCTCGAGCAGGGCCGCCGGCGTGCGGAGGGCGTGCCGAACGTCGAGTTCGTCGAGGGCGACGTGACGAAGCTGCCCTTCGAGCTCGGCTTCTTCGACCTCGCCGGCTCGCTGCGGACCCTGCATCACGTCGCGCGGCCGGAGCTCGCGGTCGCCGAGCTCGCTCGGGTCACGCGGCCGGGCGGGCGCGTGCTCGTCGTCGACCAGCTCGCGCCGGTCGACCCGGCCGCTGCCGCCCAGCTGAACGCGTTCGAGCGGGCGCGTGACTCGTCGACTGCGCGGGTGCTCGCGGACGTCGACCTCCGCGGCCTGTTCGAGTCCAACGAGCTCGTCCTCCTCCGCAACGAGCAGGAGCGCGAGCCGCGCGACCTCGACGCCTACCTCGAGCTCGCCGGGTGCGAGGGCGCCGAGCGGAAGCGCGCCGAGGCGCTCGCGCCCCGCGGCTACACCGCCGAGCTCGGCTGGTACCTGCTCGAGAAGCGCTAGGCGCGGCGCCCAGGCCCGGTGTCAGACGGGTGCCGAGAGTGTCACACGGCGTCCACAGAACGGCTTCGCCCGGGCGATCGCGCCACCCGCCACGGTGTCTGACACCGTGACGGAAGTGTCACCGCCACTTGACCGTGCAGCCGACCGCCGGCGTCTCGGCGACCGGCGGGTCCTGCCCGGCGAGCAGCGCGTCGAGCGCGTCGCGCAGGTACCGCTGCGAGACCGCCGTCTCGTCGCGGTCGTCGTCGATCGCGCCGTGGTAGCGCAGCCGGCGGTCGCGGTCGTAGACGAAGACCTCCGGCGTCCGCTCGGCCTCGAGCGCCCGCGCCACGGCCTGCGGCTCGTCGTAGAGGTAGTCGAACGCGAAGCCGTGCTGCTCCGCCCGCTTCTGCATCTCCTCGAACGAGTCCTCCGGATACGCCTCCGCGTCGTTCGAGCTCACGGCGACGACGCGGACGCCGCGGCCGGCGTAGTCGCGCGCGATCTCCGAGAGGCGGCCGTCCCACGCCTGCACGTAGGGGCAGTGGTTGCACGACTGCACCAGCACGAGCACGTCGGCGTCGGCGTACGAGTCGAGCGAGTGGCTCTGCCCGTCCACGCCCGGCAGGTCGAATTGCGGAGCCCCGGCACCGAGGGCGATGCTCATGCGAGGGCCTCCTCGAGTTGCTCCCGGGACGGGACGGGCGAGACGCGCCCGTCGGGCAGGTGGTAGATCCGGCAGGTGAGCGCCGGCCGCGCGCCGGCGCCGTCGGGGTCGACGTCGCGCCCCTCGACGCGGATCGTCGGCGAGCCCGGGAAGGCGAGCTCCTGCGCCTCCTCCTGCGTCAGCACCTCGCGCTCGACGACCTCGGCGTCGACGCCGCGCGCCTCCAGGACGTCGTGCAGCAGCGCCCGCGCCTCGGGGTACGACGGACACTCGCGCCAGAACAGTAAGTCGATGCGCACGCCGCCAGGTTAGGCGACGACGTCCAGGTGGCCGAACGCCTCCTGGAGGGCGCTGCGTTCGGCCGCGTTGCTGGTGAACGCCGCCGCCAGCCGCCGCTCGCCTTCGGCGGTCAGCCGCAGGTGCGCGATCCGCCCGTCGTCGACGGAGCGCTCGCGCTCGACGAGCCCGCTGTCCTCGGCGCGCCCGACGAGCTCCGTGACGGTGCTCTGTGCGAGCTGGAGCCGGTTGGCGAGCTCCGTGACGGTGGATTGCTCACCGCCGTTCGGCGCGCCCTTGATCATCAGCAGCAGCAGGTAGCGCTGCGGCGTCAGGCCCGCCGAGCGCGCGTTGCGCTCGGAGACCCGCATGAACCGGCGCAGGGCCGCTCGGAACTCGGCCACGGCGGCGACGTCAGCGGCGGGAGGCGCGTCGGCCATGGTGCCATCCTAGTCGCCCGCCGGACGGATGCCACGTCCTGCGACCTTTCTCACCAGCCTCGGCGCCAGCGCCTGGGCCAGCGGCGCGATCCGGTACCAGCGGGGGACGAACACCTCGGCGCGGTCGTGCTCGATCGCAGCGAGCACCCGCTCCGCGACGAGCTCGGGCTCGACGACGAGCGTGCCGAGACGGGCGCCGAAGCGCTTCCGCTGCGGGAAGCCCTCCGTCTCGACGAAGCCGGGCAGGATCGTGTGCACGCGCACGCCGCGCGGCCGCAGCTCCGCGGAGATCGAGCGCGAGAACGCGAGCTGCGCGTGCTTCGAGGCGGTGTACGGCCCGCCGGAGCCCGCGGCCACCGTGCCCGCGACCGAGACGACGTTGACGACGTCCGACGGCGCCGCGGCCTCGAGGGCCGGGAGGAACGCCCGCAGGCACCAGACGCCGCCGAGGTAGTTCGTCCGCGTCACCTCGTCGATCCGCTCCGGCGTCGAGCGCAGGAAGGTGCCCCGGCCCGGGACGCCCGCGTTGTTCACGAGCAGCGACACGCGCGGGTGCCGCTCGACGACGGCGGCGGCGATGCGCCCGACCGCGTCGCGGTCGCCGACGTCGCACAGCTCCCACTCGGCGCGGAGCTCCTCCGCGAGCGGCCGCAGCCGCTCCTCGCCGCGGGCGAGCAGGACGAGCTCCCAGCCGCGCCGGCGCAGCGCTCTCGCGACGGCGGCCCCGATCCCGCTCGAGCCGCCGGTGACGACCGCTAGCGGCACACGCGCGCGACGCGGGTCGCGACGGC
>DASSMZ010000128.1:0-8021 GCA_035688325.1 Gaiellaceae bacterium | reverse complement strand
CGGCTGTACCGAAAGGCAGCCGAGGCGCTACAGGATGTCCGCTTCTAAGCCGAAGAAGGAGGTGAAGATGAACAAGGCACGCCTGATCTCCCTCATGGCCTCCCTGTCCCTGCTGGCCTTCTACCTCCAGGGGTTCGCCCGTGGCCTGGGCCTGCTGCTCGGTCACCCGGGCACCTGGTTCGACGGCCACTAGGCCGGGAAGCTTGCGTTCGGAGCGGGGTTCCGTAGGGCTCCGAACGCTCAGCGGCACGCGTCGTCCGCGCTCCTGCTCGAGCGACTGCGACTCAGCTACGCCCAGCTTGGCTCGCCCGCGTGGGGATCCTTGCTGTCATCGCCCTGCCAGCGGCGCTCACCGCAGGGTGCGGTGGCCCGCGCCTCGACCCGTCCGCCGGCGGTCGTCCTCACGGGCCGCCCACGTCCACGTCTGAGGACTCGGTCTCGGCGGCCGGTTCGGTCAGAGGAGTCGTGGCGATCGGCACGAACCATTCGGGAGCGGCAACGAAAGCTCCTCCTCTCCCCTAGCGACGGCGGCCTCCCCCGGCCGCCGTCGTCTGTGTTGGGAATAGCGGCGTCCCACGTTTCGTAGATGGACGAAGGCCAAGACGATCCCTACTCTTCCCGAAACCGATTTCAGGGGGGACCGCCGCTATGAACCTGGACACCGGAACCGTCAAGCTGACCGACCTCGCAGCCTGCGGCGGGTGTGCCGCGAAGTACTCGGCCGCGCGCCTGGAGCAGTTGCTCGCCGGCTTCGTTCCCGCAGAGGCGGAGGACCTGCTCGTCGGGCTCGCTCCGGCCGACGACGCGGCCGTCTACCGGCTCGACGACGAGCGAGCGCTGATCTTCACGCTCGACTTCTTCCCGCCCGTCGTCGACGACCCCGGCGACTACGGCGCGATCGCGGCAACGAACGCGCTGAACGACGTCTTCGCGATGGGCGGCACACCGCTGCTCGCGCTCTCGATCGCCGCCTTTCCGGAGGAGCTCCCGATGGAGATGCTCGCCGAGATCTTCGCGGCCGCCGACGCGCAGGTGCGGGCCGCGGGCGGGTTGCTCGCGGGAGGACACACGATCCGCGACGCCGAGCCGAAGTACGGCCTTGCCGTCGTCGGCACCGTCCACCCGCAGGCGATCTGGCCGAAGAACGGCGCCCGTCCCGGCGACGTGCTCTTCCTGACGAAGCCGCTCGGCACCGGTCTGATCATGAGCGGCTACAAGCGCGGGCACGCCGGAACGCAGCAGCTCGAGCGGGCGATCCGCTGGATGCGGACGTTGAACAACGAGTCCGCCGAGGTGCTGCGCGCGCTCGAGCCGAGCGCCGTCACCGACGTCACCGGCTTCGGCCTCTTCGGCCACGCCCACGAGGTCGCCGACCGGAGCGGCGTGCGGATCCGGCTCGAGTCGGAGCGTTTCCCGGCGATCGACGGGGCGCTCGACGCGGCCAGGCAGGGCGTGCGCACGAGCGGCGACCCGCGCAACCGCGACTTCGCCGCCCGGCACGTCTCGCTCGAAGGCGACGTGCCGGAGACGTTGGTCGCGCTCGCCTACGATCCGCAGACTGCCGGCGGCCTGCTGGTCTCGATCGCCGGGGAGCGCGCGCCAGCGCTCGAGGCGGAGTTCGAGTCGCGCAGGCTCTTCATTCGCCGCGTCGGCCGAGTCGAGGAGGGCTCCGGGGTCGTCGTCCAGTGATGCGAGGGATGATCCACGGCCGGTTCCAGCCGTTCCATCTGGGCCACCTCGAGTACCTGAAGGGCGCCGCCGAGCGCTCGGACGAGGTGTTCGTCGGGATCACGAACCCGGACCCGTCGCACGTGAAGCCCGAGGCGTCCGACCCGGTCAGGCACCTGCCGGAGTCGAACCCGTACACGTACGTCGAGCGGATGCTGATGGTGAAGGCAGCGGCCGCCGACGCGGGCATCGCGGGCGAGCGCCTGCACGTGATCCCGTTCCCCGTGAACACGCCGGAGCTGTGGGAGGCGTACGTGCCTCGCGACGTCGTGCAGTACATCCGGCTGTTCTCGGACTGGGGCGGCACGAAGCTCGACCGCCTGCGCGCCGCCGGCTTCGAGGTGGTCGTCCTGGACGAGGGCGCGGAGAAGGAGCTCTCAGGCGCGGACGTCCGCGCCGCGATCCGCGACGGCCGCGCCTGGGAGCAGCTCGTTCCGCCCGGAGTCGCCGCCGTGATCAACCGACTCGAGCGCGTCCCCGTGTAAGCGCCGTGTAAGGCGGCGCGAAAAGGTCTGTAAGGCCGCAGAACCTTTCGGGTGCGGGTGCGTTTCAATGGCACAGAAGCCGCAACCAGGGGGTTCCCTCATGCGCACCGCCGTTCTCGCCGCCGTCGCCGCTCTGGCCCTCGTCGTCACGGGCGCGTCACAGCCGGCGTCGCAGGCAACCAAGACCGTCACGATCAAGGCCACCGCGTTCTCGCCGACGAGTCGCACGATCGCGACCGGCGACGCGATCAAGTGGACGAACGCCGACACGAAGAACCACCAGGTGATCGCGAACAACGGCAGCTTCGCGTCCGCCACGATCGCGCCGGGCAAGAGCTACACGCACACGTTCAACACCGCCGGGACGTTCAAGTACCACGACGCCCTCCATCCGGCGCTGACGGGGAAGATCGTGGTGACCGGTCCGCCGCCCGCCGTCACGATCGGCGCCGCGGCTCCGTTGATCACCTACGGCCAGACGACCTCGCTCTCGGGCACCGTCTCGAGCCAGAAGGCGGGCGAGACCGTGAGCATCTACGGCCAGCCCTACGGGCAGGTCTCGCCGGTCAAGCTCGCGGACGTGCTCACGACGACCAACGGCGTCTGGGCCTATCCGGTCAAGCCGACGCTGCTGACCTACTACACGGCCCACTGGAAGAACCTGGTGAGCCAGCAGGTCGGCGTGCAGCTGCGGCCGACGATCATGTTCTCGACCAACAAGCGCTTCGGCTCGGTCGTCGTCAAGTCCGACCGCTCGCTGCAGGGCAAGAAGGTCTACCTGCAGCGGTTCACGCGCTTCCAGCAGTGGGTGAAGATCAAGGGGATCATTCTCGGGCACGCCTCGCACTCGTACTTCCGCCTCGGCCTGTCCCGCGGCCGGTACCAGCTGCGGATCTTCATGTCGTACAACCAGGTCGGCGCCGGCTACCTCGACGGCTACAGCCGGACCGTCACCTACACACGCAAGTAGCGGACCCGACACGGCGGCGCGGGATAGCCTCCGCGCCGCCGTGTATCCCATCGTCGTCTTCCTGCTCGACGGCATCGCCGACCGGGCGCACGAGGTGCTCGGCGGACGCACCGGCAACGAGGCCGCCGCGACGCCGAACCTGGACGCGCTGGCGGCCGGCGGCTCGTGCGGGCTGCTGTACGCGGTCGGCCCCGGCCGCGCGCCGTCGAGCGAGGTCGCGCACTGGTCGATGCTCGGCTACCGGCCCGACGAGTTCCCGGGACGGGCGGTGTTCGAGGCGCTCGGCCGCGGGCAGGAGGTGAGCGAGGAGCACGTCTTCGCGTACGCGGCGCTGCGGCCGGCCGAGCGGCGGGAGGACGGGTGGTGGCTGACGGGCCGGCCCGACGCCGAGCGCGACGCCAACGAGGCGCAGCGGCTGGTCGAGCGGTGCGACGGGATCGAGGTCGACGGGTTGACCTTCTCGCTCGCGCACGTCTGGCGCGGCGAGGCCGTGCTGCGCATCGCCGGCGGCGCCGACGAGCGTGTCACCGACACCGACGCGTTCTTCCGCGAGTGGCATCCGCTGCTGCGGCCGCTGCCGCTCGCCCCCGAGGCCGAGCGCACGGCGCGCGCCTGCGAGGAGTGGACGCGCGAGGTGATGCGGCGGCTCGGCGGTGAGCGCTTCAACGTGATCACGCTCAAGTGGTTCGGCCGGCCGCGGGCGGTGCCGAGCTTCCTCGAGCGGCACGGCGTCGCCGGCGCGTTCGCGGCGGAGTCGGCGTTCCTGCGCGGGCTCGCGACGGCGCTGGGGCTCGAGCCGGTGGACGCGCCCGAGACCGACGACCCGGTGGGCGACCTGCGCGGGCGAGTCGCGCTCGCGCGCGAACGGCTCGACGCCGGCGACACGTTCGTCTTCTGCCACCAGAAGACGACGGACGCCGCCGGGCACACGAAGGACCCGGCGGTCAAGCGCGACACGATCGCGGCGCTCGACGCGGCTCTCGTCGGCCTGCCGGTCGATCGCGCCGTCGTCTGTATCACCGGCGACCACGCGACCCCGGCCTCGCCCGACGTGATCCACTCCGGCGACCCGGTGCCGCTGCTCGTCGCCGGCCCGGGCGTCCGCGCCGACGGCGTGACCGAGTTCGGCGAGCTGCCGTTCGCGGCCGGGATCCTCGGCCAGCTGCGCGGGCCCGACCTGCTGCCGGTGCTGCTCAACGCCGCCGACCGCCCGCTCTTCCTCGGCTCCCGCCCGACGCCGTTCGACGGCGCCGACGGCTATCCGGCCGTGCTGGACCCGCTTCTCTAGGCTTCGGAGCGTGCACGTCGAAACGACGACGCTCCGGCGCTTCGAGCTATCGCCCGCGCGCTACTTCCAGCTCACGCTCGTCTCGCTCGGCGCGCTCTGGCTGATCGTGGTCACCGGCGCGGCGGTGCGACTGACGAACTCGGGCCTCGGGTGTCGCCACTGGCCCGGCTGCGAGGCCGGCCACCCGCTGCCGGCGAAGAACTACCACGCGTTCATCGAGTTCGGGAACCGGGCCGTGGGCGGCGTCGTGATCGTGCTCGTCCTGCTGACGGCGGTCGCCGCCTTCTTCGTGCCGGGCCTCGGCCGCGGGCGCCGCCTCGCCGTCGCGATCTTCCTCGGGACGCTCGCGCAGGCACCGCTCGGCTACCTCGCGGTGCACAGCGACCTCCACTGGCCGGTCGTCGCGGCGCACCTGCTGCTGTCGATGGCCTTGCTCGCGGGCGCCGTGGTGCTCGCGCTGGAGACGCTCGCGCTGCGCTCCGGCCGCGTCGAGCCGTTCGCGCCGCGAGAGCTGCGCCGGTGGTCGCTCGCAGTCGCGGCGGCGGCCGGGATCCTGCTCGTGACCGGCACGCTCGCAACCGCGGGCGGGCCGCACTCCGGCGGAGGCGCGCAGCAGGTCGACCGGCTCTGGCGCTTGCAGCCGCTGATCTACGTCCACGCGGCCGCCGTCGCCGTGTTCGCGGTCGCGCTCGTCTTCATGCTCGGCTACCTCGCCGCCGGCCGTGCCCGCTGGCCAAGGCTGTTCACGCTCGGGCTCGTCGTCTTCGCCGTCCTGCTGGTGCAGATGGGCCTCGGCGAGCTCCAGTACCGGACGCACCTGCCCTGGGAGCTCGTGCTCGTGCACGTCGGCCTGGCGGCGGCGGTATGGGGCCTGCTGGTCGCGTTCGTGACCGTTCTGTGGCGTCCGCCGACGGCCCTTGCGCCGACTCGCACGTAGACTGACCGCGTGGCCGACGAGCTTCGCATCGACCACCGGCCGGAGCTCGAGCGACCGGTTCTCGTAGCGGCCTTCCGAGGCTGGAACGACGGCGCCCAGGCGGCGTCGCTCGCGGCCGGCTACCTCGCCAAGAGCTGGGGCGCCGAGCGCTTCGCCGAGCTCGACCCCGAAGGTTTCTTCGACTTCCAGGCGACGCGGCCGCACGTCTCGCTCGTCGAGGGCCTGACCCGCCGCATCGACTGGCCGGAGACGGTCTTCTACCACGCGCGTCCCGACGGTCTCGACCGCGACGTCGTGCTCTTGCTCGGGATCGAGCCGAACCTCCGCTGGCGCACCTTCACCGATCTCGTCGTCGGGCTCGCGACGGAGCTGCGAATCGAGCTCCTGATCACGCTCGGCGCCCTGCTCGCCGACGTGCCGCACACCCGGCCCGCGCCCGTCACCGGCAGCGCGACCGACAGCGAGCTGGTCGAACGGCTCGGCCTCTCCGCGTCGCGGTACGAGGGACCGACCGGGATCGTCGGGGTCCTGCACGACTCCTGCGGCCAGAACGGGATCCCGTCCGCCAGCCTGTGGGCGGCGGTGCCGCACTACGTCTCGCTGACGCCGAGCCCGAAGGGCGCGCTGGCGCTCTGCGAACGGCTCGGCGCGCTGATCGGGGTCGACGTCGACGCGGACGAGCTCGAGGAGGCGGCGCGGAACTACGAGGAGCAGGTCAGCGAGGCCGTCGCGACGGACGAGGAGACCGCCAGCTACGTCGACGAGCTCGAGCGCCGCGCCGACCAGCTCGAGGAGACGACCGACCTGCCGTCGGGCGACGCGCTGGCGGCGGAGCTGACGCGCTTCCTGCGCGAGCGCGAGCAGGACGGTGGCGGCGAGGATGCAGCGCGAGAGCAGTAACTAGCCGAACGTGAACGCGTAGGCACAGATCCCGGGCGTGAAGCGCAGCTCGAGCGCCCCCTCGCTCAGGCCCGGGTAGCTGAGCAGCGTGTAGAGGCGGCTCAGGCCGGAGACCGGAACCGTCTTCACGTGCCGGCCGCCGACGAGCACCTCGATCTTCCCGTGGCCGCTGAGCACGAGGTAGACGTCCTGCGCCAGGAAGTGCAGCCGTAGCCGGGAGCCCCGGCCGGCCTGGATCCGCTGCCGCTGCACGCGCCACTGCCCGGCGTACGCGAGGTCGTTCAGCGGGATCTGGCGCGGGAACGTGTAGTCCCAGTACTGGTCGACGCGCAACGGCGAGCCGACGTAGCGGTCCAGCCGGAGCCACCCGAGGTACGACTCCGGTGTCGTCAGGTGCTGCGGCGTCCGGTCCTGCACGGACGCGAGCTGCATGCCGGCGGGCTTGCCGAGCAGCGTCCGGATCGTCCGCTCGGTGTCGTCGTACTGCCCCTCGCCCTTCTTGATCTCGCGCACGTGGCCGCGCCTGTCGATCAGGTACTCGGCCGGCCAGGCGTCGTTCTGGTACGCGTCCCAGGTCTTGTAGTCGTCGTCGATCGCGACCGGGTAGCGGACGCCGAGCTTCCGCGACGCTTCGCGAACGTTCGAGACGACGTGCTCGAACGCGAACTCGGGCGTGTGGACGCCGACGATCACGAGGCCCGCCTTCCGGTAGCGCGCGTCCCACGCCTCGAGGTGCGGCAGCGTCCGGATGCAGTTGATGCACGAGTACGTCCAGAAGTCGACGAGCACGACCTTGCCGCGCAGCTGCCGGATCGTGAGCGGCTGCGAGTGCAGCCAGGCGGAGATGCCGGCGAAGTCGGGCGCGGGGCCGTAGTCCTGCAGGCCGCTCGTCGCGGCGCTCGCCTCGAACGGGCTCGGGCCTCGGTGCTGCAGCTTGGTCAGCTCCTTCCGCGCGACCGAGCTGCGCTCGAGGCCCTGGAGCGCGTGGGTGTAGTCCGGGAACCACGTCTGGAGCTTCTGGTCGGCGTTGAAGACGAGGGCAAGCGCGGCCGCCGCCAGCACGACGCCGAGGGCGGCTCGCAAGGCAGGGGCGTTCGCGCGGATCCGGCCCGTCGCGCGCTGCCCGAGCGCCGCGACCGCCAGCATCGGGATCGCCGCGCCGAGGGCGTACGCGAGCGTCACCGCGACGGTTCCGGCGCGGAAGTCGACCCGTGCCGCGTTGGCCGAGACCGCCGCGATGACGGGCCCGCCGCATGGGACGAAGACGAGGCCGAGGCTGGCGCCGAGCAGGAAGCCGCCGCCGAGGTCGTTCCCGGGTGCGCGGCGGCTCAGCGCCGCGAGCGGGCGCTCGAGCCAGACGCCGAAGCGCGGGACGATCAGCGAGGCCGCGACCACGAACAGGAGCGCGATCGAGAGGTTGCGCAGGAAGTCCTGCGGCAGGTGCAACGCGCGCAGGAGCCACGTCGCGATCAGCGTGAACGTGGCGAAGCTCGCGACGAGCCCGGCGATGATCGCGTACGGCCTCCGCCGGCCGCCCGCGCCGCCGCCGGCGAACAGGATCGGCAGCACCGGGAAGACGCAGGGCGAGACCGCCGTGACGATTCCCGCGGCGAAGGCGATCGGGAGCAGGAGGAAGAAGCGCCCGTCCATGCGCTAGCTCTCAGTCTGGCTGAGGCTTGAGGCGTTACGCGTCTGCAGCGGAGGCGGATTCCG
>DASSMZ010000074.1:0-9016 GCA_035688325.1 Gaiellaceae bacterium | reverse complement strand
CTTCAAGCACGAGTACGCGATGGCGAAGGGGTACCTCGACCGGATCGAGTGCGACGCGTTCGTCGTGATCCCCGGCAACCACGACTCGCGCAACGTCGGCTACGTCCACTTCGAGGAGCTCTTCGGCGAGCGCAACTCGGTCCTCCGCAAGGGCGGCGTCACCGTCGTGGCCGTCGACTCGACCGAGCCCGACCTCGACCACGGCCAGATCGGCCGCGGGCGCTACCGCTGGATCGAGGAGCAGTTCTCCGGCGACGCCGAGCTGAGGATCTTCGTGCTGCACCACCATTTGCTGCCGGTCCCGGGCACCGGGCGCGAGCGCAACGTCGTCTACGACGCGGGCGACTGCATCGAGTGCCTGCAGCGGGCCGGCGTCGACCTCGTCCTCTCCGGGCACAAGCACGTGCCCTACGCCTGGCGGCTCGAGAACCTGTTCGTCGTGAACGCGGGCACCGTCTCCTCGCAGCGCCTGCGTGGCAGGACGAGGCCTTGTTACAACGTGATCGAGGTCAGCGACCGCCACGTCGACGTGTGGCGCAAGTACCCGTTCCACGGGCAGGAGCGGATCATCCAGTTCTCCACGGAGACGCGCGCGTTCGAGAAGTACACGTCGCGGATCGAGGACGAGGTCACCACGAGGACCTGATGCGCGCTCTGGCGATCTGCGACGGGGAGCACTACGCGCCCGTGGTGCGCGACGCGCTGGCGGACCTGCCGCACGACGTCGTCGGCCTGTGGCTCGCGGGCGGGACCGAGAAGCTGCGCGGCGGCGAGGACTACGGCGTGCCGGTGGTCGAGGCGCTCGAGGCCGCGGTCGCGGAGCTCGAACCGGAGCTCGTCGTCGACCTCTCCGACGAGCCGGTGCTGGGGCCGCGCGAGCGGTTCCGCGTCGCGAGCCGCGTGCTCGCGCTCGGGCTGCCGTACGAAGGAACGGACTTCCGCTTCGACCCGCCCGAGCTCGCGCCCTTTCCGCTGCCGGCGCTGTCGGTCGTCGGCACCGGCAAGCGCGTCGGCAAGACCGCCGTCACCGGGCACCTGGCGCGGCTGCTGTCGCGCGAGCGCGACCTGGTCGTCGTCGCCATGGGCCGCGGCGGGCCGCCCGAGCCCGAGGTCGCGGAGGTGCAGCCGACGCTCGAGGCGCTCGTCGAGCTCTCGCGCGCCGGCCGCCACGCTGCGTCCGACTACCTCGAGACGGCGGCGCTCGCGGGCGTCGTCACGATCGGCTGCCGGCGCTGCGGCGGTGGCCTTGCGGGAACGCCGGGCGAGTCGAACGTCGGCGCCGGAGCGGCGCTCGCCGCCGAGCGGGAGCCGGAGCTCGTCGTCTTCGACGGCAGCGGCGCGGCGATTCCGCCCGTCGAGACGGACGCGCGCATCCTCGTCACGAGCACCTCGCAGCGCGACGTGGCGGCCGAGTACCTGAACGCGTACCGGATCCTCGTCTCCGACCTGGTCGTCGTCACGGGCGGCCTCGACGAGCGGCTGGTCGAGGCGATCCACGCGGTCAAGAAGGTGCCGGTCGTGCCGGTCGAGCTGCGGCCGCGGCCGGTCGTGCCGGTGCTCGGCAGGCGGGTCGCCTACTTCTCGACCGCGCCCGCCGTGGCGCACGAGGCGATCGAGCGCCATCTGCGCGAGGAGCTCGGCGCGGACGTCGTGCTCGTCAGCGGCAACCTGGCGCGGCGCGAGGCGCTGCGCGAGGAGCTCTCGCGCGTCGACGCGGAGGTGTACCTCGTCGAGATCAAGGCGGCCGCGATCGACGTCGTCGCCGAGGCCGCGCTCGAGCGCGGGGTGGAGGTGGTGTTCGCCGACAACGAGCTCGTCCCGGCCGGCGTGCTCGACCTCGACACCGAGCTGATCCGGCTGGCCGACCAGGCGATCGCCCGCGAGGCGGTGGCGCCGTGACCGATCGCAGGCACCGCCGCCCGCTGCCGCTCGGCGGCGAGGACGGGCTGCCCTTCTCGAAGGGGCTGATGGCGCGCGCGCTGATGGGCGCCGGCATCTCGACCGACCGCGCGTACGAGATCGCCATGGCCGCCGAGCACGACATCGGCGCGAGCGGCCGCGAGTCGATCTCGCTCGAGCGCCTCGAGGCGATCGCGCAGGGCGCGCTCGGCGAGGAGGACGGCCGGAACGCGATGCGCCGCCTGCGGCGCTTCCAGGATCTCTACGAGCTCGACCTCCCGATCATCCTCCTGATCGGCGGCGCGACCGGCACCGGCAAGTCGACCGTCGCCACGGACGTCGCGTACCGGCTCGGGATCACGCGCGTCACGTCGACCGACTTCGTGCGCCAGACGATGCGCGCCTTCTTCTCGCGCGAGTTCATGCCGGCGATCCACTTCTCCAGCTTCGAGGCCGGGCGCGCGATGGCCGACGAGGACTCCGACCCGAGCGAGGCGGTGCTCGACGGCTACCTGGAGCAGACGCGCGACGTGCTCGTCGGCGTCACCGCCGCGATCGACCGGGCGCTGCAGGAAGGGTGGTCGATGGTGCTCGAGGGCGTCCACCTCGTGCCCGGGATGCTGCCGCCGATCGAGAACGCGCTCGTCGTGCAGTGCGTGCTGGCGATCAACGACGCCGAGGCGCACGCGAGCCACTTCTGGATCCGCGACACCGACTCCGACGGCGTGCGGCCGTACGAGAAGTACCTCGACTCGTTCGACGACATCCGGCTCGTCCAGGCGTACATCCTCGGCCGGGCGCGGAAGAACGAGGTGCCGGTGATCGAGAACGGCAGCATCGAGGATGCGATCGCCGAGGTGATGGAGCTCGTCCTCACCGCGGCCGAGCCGCTGCAGGTGCAGTCGTGACCGAGACCGAGGCCGCTCGCGAGCGCGGGGGGGAGGCCGTGCAGGACCGCTTCTGCCTCTGCGAGAGCTACGCGCGGGTGACCGAGCGAGCCGCGCTCGCCGGCGCGCGCTGGCTGGGTCGCGCCGAGCAGGACACGGCCGAGGAGGACGCCGCGACGGCGATGAAGCTCGCGCTCGAGCAGCTGCCGATCGACGGCGAGGTCGTGATCGGCGCCGGCGACGAGGGCGCCCAGCTCGCCGGCGGCACGCGCGTCGGCGCGGGCGGGGTGGAGGTCGATCTCGCGCTCGACCCGCTCGAGGGCCGCGGCGTCGTCGCGCGCGGCGGCTACGGCGCGATGTCGATGGTCGCGGTCGGCGATCCCGGCTCCTTCCAGCGGCTGCCGGACATGTACATGCGCAAGATGGCGGTCGGCCCGAAGGCCCGCGGCTCGATCGACCTGACGCGGCCGGTCGGCGACAACATCCGCGCGATCGCCGACGCGTTCGGGCGGATGGTGAACGACGTCACGACGATCGTGCTCGACCGGCCGCGTCACCACGACCTGATCGAGGAGATCCGCGCCGCCGGCGCTCGCATCAAGCTGATCCAGGACGGCGACGTGACCGCGTCGATCTCGGCCGCGATCCGCGGCACGAACGACCACCTCGCGATCGGGATCGGCGGCACGCGGCAGGCGGCGCTCACCGCGGCGGCGCTGCGCTGCCTCGGCGGTGAGCTCCAGGCCCAGCTCTGGCCGACGTCGCGCGGCGAGGTGGAGGCGGCGCGCGAGGCCGGCGTCGACGACCTCGAGCGGCTGTTCACGATCGAAGACCTCGCGCCGGGCGAGGTGATCGTCGTCGCGACCGGCGTCTCGAACGGCGATCTGCTGCGCGGCGTCCGCTTCCTCGCCGACAGCGCGCGGACGCACTCGCTCGTCATGTGCACGCGCTGCAACTGGGTGCGCTTCGTCGACGGCATCCATTTCTTCGCCCGGGAACGGCGCGAGGAAGTCCGGCTGCTCGGCTACTGATCGCTAGGCTGGGCCCGATGACGCGCGACGACGTGATCGAGGCGCTCCGCTCCGTCGAGGACCCGGAGCTCGGCATGGACATCGTCGAGCTCGGTCTGCTCTACGACGTCGAGGTGAGCGGGCCGCGCGTGAAGGCGATCTACAGCCTCACGTCCATGGGCTGCCCCGCCGGGCCGCTGATCCAGCAGTCGATCGAGGAGGTCCTGCGGGAGCTGCCCGAGATCGAGGACGTCGAGACCGAGCTCACGTGGGATCCGCCCTGGACGCCGGAGAAGATGTCCGACGACGCGAAGTTCATCCTCGGCTTCGGCTGAGCCCGGCGCCATGGTCGCGGACCTCTAGGCAACGGCTTTCAGCTCGTCGAGCGCCGCGCCTGGCGGGCCGGTTGGCAGCGACGCTGAGAGAGCCTGGACAGGCTCCACGAGTCTCGACCTTCGGCCAGTCGCAATCGAAAGACAGAGTGCTACGTTCGATCTCTGCGACTGCGGCGAAGCGGAGGGGGCCGCCACCCTGGCGTCAATCCGGAATGCCTCGTTTACCCGCCTGCGGCGGGCCTCGGGTAGGAAGCAAGCCCTGCCCCTGTTGGCGATCGGGCTCCTCGGCTTCGGCCTGGCCTACCTGCCCGCGCAGGGGTCGAGCGCGCCGCCTCCCACGACGATCCCGAAGCCGGACCCCTACCCGACGCCAGCTCGCAGCGTTTCGCCGCCCTCGCTCCCCACGACCACGTACATCCCTGCGCCGCCTCCGCCGCCTCCGACCGCCTCGGCCCCAGCTCCGCCGCCTCCGCCGCCTCCGGTCGCGCGAGCGCGGCCGAAGCGTGTGCGTCACGGCAGCCCCAGCCGAGCGGAGCCGAAGGCGTTCACCGCGTGGCACGTGCGTTCGGCAGCGGGACGGAACCGTCCCCAACCGGTGCCGGCGACTGCACCTGCAGCCCTCGCCGCGACGACGAACGCTGTGCGCGTTCCGGCCGGGATCCTGCTCCTGATCCCGGCGGCATTTGGGTTCCTGCTCGTCATCGCCACCCTCGTGGTCCTTCCGGAGCGCGTGCTTCCGGCTCGGGTCGCCGCCGCCGTTGACGGCCGTCGCGAGCATCTGGTGTTCGTTGCGTTGTGCGCGCTCTCGCTTGGATTCGTACTCGTGTTCTTCGTCGCCCTCGCCTCGTCATGAGGGATGCCACACGCCTCGTCGTCCCTTGCCTCGTGGCGCTTGCGCTCTCGCTGCTGGCGGGAGCAGCCGGCGCGGCGCCGGACAACCGCTACGGCGCGACGATCGCGCCGACCGCGGTCGTCCCGGGTGCGAACGCGACGTACACGATCACGCTGACCAACCGGAGCACGTCGACCGCGGCGAACAACGGACACGTCGTCGTCCCGGCCGGTTTCACCGTCGACGGCGGGACTCTGGCTGCGACAACCACTGCCGCTGGTAGCTGCTCGGCGGCCGACTGGACGGTCACGCTCGACGGCACACCGATCGCAATCCACGCGGTCGCGCCGCCCGGGCCGGCGAGCGAGCTGTGCCCCGGCGCGACGCTGCGGATCAGGTTCGCGGCCAAGGCACCGACTGCCCAGCAGACGTACACGTGGACGACGACGCTCGCGCGCGACGCAACTGCATTCGAGCTGCAGGGGGCACAGCCGAAGGTCGCGGTGGACGGGACGCCGCCGCCGGCACCGACCATCTCCCAGTTTCCGCCGAACCCCTCGAACAGCTCGAGCGCCTCGTTCGCGTTCGCCGACGGGGACGCAACGGCGACGCTCAGCTGCCGGTTGGACGCGGCCCCGTTCACGGCGTGCAAGAGTCCGACGAGCTACGCGGCGCTCTCTGAAGGCGGCCACACGTTCGCGGTGAAGGCGGTCGACGCGGCGGGCAACGAGAGCACCACGGCCTCGTACGGCTGGACGATCGACCTTACGCCGCCACCAGCGCCTACCCTGACGTCGAAGCCACCGAACGTCACCGCCTCGACCTCCGCCAGCTTCGCGTTCACGGACGGCGACGCGACCGCGAGCTACTTCTGCAAGCTGGACGCCGCGGCGTTTGCCGCTTGCACGAGCCCCAAGGCCTACACCGGGCTCTCGGCCGGGCAGCACGTCTTCGACGTCAAGGCTCGCGACCCGGCAGGCAACGAGGGTGCCACGATCTCGTACACCTGGACGATCGACCTCACCAACCCCGTGGTGACGATCGACCCCGCCACGGAGCCACAAGACCCGACGAACATCACTTCTGCGAGGTTCACGTTCAGCTCGAGCAAGCCGGGAAGCACATTCACCTGCGCGTTCGACGGCGCGGCGTTCGCCCCGTGCACGAGCCCAGTGAGCTACTCCGGCCTCCCCGACGCCAGGCATTCATTCGCCGTCAAGGCGACCGACTCCCTCGGCACGACCGGGCCTGCGACGGTGTGGGCGTGGACGGTCGACACGGTTCCGCCTGCGGCGCCGACCGTCGACTCGGCACCTCCGACCCCGACGAACTCGTCGACTGCAACCTTGACCTTCCACGACGGCGAGGCCGGGCTCCACCACTCGTGCCGCATCGACGGCAGCGGGTTCGTCGCGTGCAGCAGCCCGACGAGCTACAGCGGACTCGCCGACGGATCGCACGCCTTCGCCGTTCGGGCGACCGATGCGGCAGGCAACGTGGGGCCTGAGAGCTCACGAGGCTGGGTCGTCGACACGCAACCGCCACATACGACGATCACGAGCGGCCCAACGGCCGTGAGCAGCACCCGCACTGCGTCGTTCGCCTTCGCAAGCAGCGAGGCGTCAAGCTTCTCGTGCAGCCTCGACGCCACGAGCTTTTCCTCATGCTCGTCCCCGACGAGTTACGGAGGGCTGGCATTCGGCGAGCACACCTTTCGCGTCCGGGCGACCGATCTCGCCGGAAACGCCGATGCCGCGCCGCCGGCGTACTCCTGGAGAGTCCTGTCCCCGGACACCCGCCCGCCGGGAAAGGTCAAGCGGCTCGACCTGAGCGTGCGCTACGGGTACCTAACCCTGCGCTGGCTACCGCCTCCCGATGCCGACTTCGACCACGTTCGTATCCAGCGCGCGCGAAGCGCGAAAGGTGAGGCGCAGACGACCGTCTACGACGGAGCGGGGCGAAGGTACGTCGACCGGCGCTTCGAGAACGGCGAGTACTTCATCTACCGCGTGAGGAGCTATGACCGGAACGGCAATGCGTCGGCATCCGCGACCACCACGGTGTCGGCCGGAGCGCTCCTTCGCTCGCCACGAGACGGCGGCGTCGTGCGCACGTCGACCGCGCCGCTGGTCTGGGCGGCCGTCCCGAGGGCCACGTACTACAACGTCCAGCTCTACCGCGGGGCGCAGAAGGTGCTCAGCGCATGGCCGCTGAAGCCCAGGCTCGCGCTCCCACGCCGCTGGTCGTATCAGGGCCGCCGGTTCGGGCTCGGCAAGGGCTCCTATCGCTGGTACGTCTGGCCCGGCTTCGGCGCCCGCAGCCGGGCCGTGTACGGCCACCTCCTCGGCACGGCCACCTTCGCGGTTCGCTGAGGCTCCGACGCCGTCTCCCTTGACAACGGCCGGAACGGCGGTCTTAGATCGACCACCCCGGCTCTGCGAACACAGGAGGACCGATGTCTGAGACGGCTGCCCCGAACATCCCCGATGTTCCGATCGCGGGTGACGAGGACGCGAGGCTCGAGAACCTCGGGTACCGCCCTCAGCTCAACCGCGTCCTGGGGTTCTTCGAGAACTTCGCCGTCGGGTTCACGTATCTGTCGCCGATGGTCGGCATCTACTCGCTGTTCATCCTCGGCGTCGCGCTCGCGGGCCCCGCGTACATCTGGCTGACGTTCATCCCGCTGGTCGGGATGTTCTTCGTCGCCCTCGTCTTCGGCGAGTTCGCGAGCCACTACCCGGTCGCGGGCGCGCTGTACCAGTACTCGAAGTTCTCCGTCGGCCCGGCCTACGGCTGGTTCGTGGGCTGGTTCTACGGGATCGCGCTGCTGGTCACGGTCGCCGCGGTCGACACGGGCTCGGTCGGGTACATCACGGCGCTCTCGCACAACTGGTTCGGGACGAACTGGGACTCGACGAACCACTCGACCGTCCTGCTGATCACGCTCGTGCTCCTAGCGATCCAGACCACGCTCAACGTCACCGGCGCGAAAGTGATGGGCCGCGTGGCGCAGTTCGGCGTCGGCGTCGAGATCCTCGGGACGCTCGGCATCGCGCTGATCCTCGCGATCCACGGCTTCCACCACAGCCTCGGCTTCCTGTTCTCGACCCAGGGCGCCACGCACGCGTCGTCGAACGTGTACGGCATCGGCTTCGGCAGCTGGACCGCGGCGGCGCTGGTCGCCGTGCTCGCGCCGGTCTACATCTTCTACGGCTTCGAGTCGTGCGGCGACATCGCCGAGGAGACGAAGGACGCGGGCACGAAGATCCCGAAGGCGATGCGCTGGGCGCTGATCTGGGGCGGCATCGGGTCGCTCATCCTGACGGCCGCGCTTCTGCTCGCGATGCCGAAGCACGACCCGATCAAAGCGACCTTCGACGGCGGCGGCGTGCCGGCGATCCTCGGCCAGCTCTCGAGCGGGATGCAGGACTTCCTGCTCGTGCTGATCATCTTCGCCTTCTTTTCCTGCGGAAGCGCTGTCCAGGGCGCGGGCAGCCGGCTCGCGTTCTCGTTCGGGCGCGACGGCGCGCTCCCGGGCTCCGGCTGGCTGTCGAAGGTGCACTCGAGGTTCCTGACGCCCGTCAACGCGCTCATCACCGGCGCGCTCGTCTCGGTGCTGTTCGTCGCCCTCGTCTACTACCAGCCGAAGCACAACGTCGACCTCGGCTTCATCACCTACCCGGCGAACACGACCGCGCTCTACTCGCTCGTCTCGTTCGGCGTCAGCGGCATCTACCTCTCGTTCCTGCTCGCGGTGCTCGCCTCGATCATCGCGCGCACGCGCGGCTGGGTGCCCGAGGGCGCGTTCACGCTCGGGAAGTGGGGCTGGACGGTGACGATCGTCGCCGCGGCGTACCTCGGGCTGATGTTGCTGAACGTCGTCGTGCCGACCGGGCTCTCGAGCGGGCGCGCGCTCTTCAACCTCGACTGGATCACGCTGCTCGTGATGGTGATCATCGCGGTCGTCGGCGGGCTGTACTTCGTGTTCGCGCGGCCCGACCGCAAGCTCGGCGAGCACGTGCACGACACGCTGGAGCCGACCGGCGCCGAACG
>DASSMZ010000064.1:0-8624 GCA_035688325.1 Gaiellaceae bacterium | reverse complement strand
GGCAGCTCTCCGAGCAGCGCCTTCAGCAGCGTCGTCTTGCCGGAGCCGTTCCGCCCGAGCAGCGCCAGTCGGTCGCCGTGGCGCAGCTCCAGGTCGACGGGGCCGACGCGAAAGCCGCCGCGCTTGACGACTGCGTCCTCGAGCCGCGCGACCACGTTGCCGCCGCGCTGTGCCGGGGCGAGCGAGAGCCGAAGCTCCCACGGCGTCCACGGCTTCTCGACGCTGTCCAGCTGCGCGAGCTTCTTCGCGGCCTGCTTCTTCACGTCCTTCGTCTTCTTCTTCTTGCGGCCCTGGCCGTAGCCGCGCTCCTCCCACTGCCGCATGCGGCGGGCCTGCTCCTCGAGTCGCTCGCGCTCGGAGACGTAGCCGGCGTAGGCCGACATGTGGCGCGCGCGGCCGGCGGTGCGCTGTGCGACGTACTCGCTCCAGCCGCCGGCGTAGAAGCGGACGCGGCGCGTCTCCGCCTCGAGCTCGACGATGCTCGTCATCCGCTCGAGGAAGGCGCGGTCGTGCGAGACCACGACCAGGCCGCCGCGGTGGCCGTCGACGAAGCGCTCGAGCAGCTCGAGCCCGGCGAAGTCGAGGTCGTTCGTCGGCTCGTCGAGCAGCAGCACGTCGGCGTCGGAGGCCAGGATCGCCTCGAGGTTGCGCCGCGCGGCCTCGCCGCCGGAGAGGCCGTTCACCGCACGCTCCTGGACGAGGTAGGAGACGGCGAGCCCCGGCGGCTCGTGCGTCACGCTGCCGCGGTCCGGCTCCTCGACGCCGGCGAGCACGCGCAGCAGCGTCGACTTGCCGATGCCGTTCGGGCCGACGACGCCGATCCGGCTGGTCGGCGTGACCGTGAGCGAGAGTCCGTCGAGGACGACGGTCTCGCCGTACGACTTCGAGATCTTGCGAGCGGCGAGCGTGCCGCGAGGACGGGACATGCAGGGAACCCCCTGAGCCGAAGGGACGAGGAGCGCGGGTATTCGGTCAGCGGTTCCGCATAGTGCGGCGCGGGGCGCCGCCGGAAGCTTAGCGGCCGTTTCCTGGGGTACGATCGAGCGCATGCTCCGGTCAGCGGCGCTCGTCGCCGCTATCGCGCTGGTCGCCGCCGGTGGGGCCTCGGCGGAGACGGTGGCGCGCGGCACGAGCTTCGGGCAGCTGGCGGTCGACGCGAAGGGCACGCCGTTCGTGGCGTACGTGTACGGCTCGACGCTCGTGGTCGCGTCGCGGACGGCGCCGAACCGGTGGGCGCGCGCGGACGCGGCGTCCGTACCGACCGGGTCGAGCGTGATGGCGTTCGCGATCGGCGCGCAGGGCCCGGTGCTGCTGGTCGGCAGCGCCGACTCGCGCAAGATCTTCCTCGTCCGCCGGCGCTCGGTCGGCTGGCAGACGGTCGTCGTCGCCAGCGTCGCGGCGCGCTACCGCCTCGGCTGGCCGGGGCTGGCGCTCGACTCCCGCGGGCTGCCGGTCGTCTCGTACTCGCGCTGGGACGGGCCGACGCTCAAGAGCCGGCTCCTGCTCGACCGGATCGACGCGAAGGGGCGGATCCAGACGCGCCGGATCACGCTCGAAGGCTTTCCGAAGAGCTACATCCCGCCGCCCGCGACGCCGGTGCTCTTCGGCGACAGGGCGCACGTGATCGAGTCGTACGGCTACAAGGGCGTCGTCGGGACGATCGAGTGGTACCCGGACAAGAAGACCTGGACCGGGCTCGGCCTCGACGCCGGCCTCGGCGACTGGCCGCTCGGCCCGGTGCTCGCCGGCGTCCGGCAGGGAGTCCTGCACGCGGCGTGGACGGAGTCGCTGCTGACGATGGATTTGACCGCCGCGCCGGTCGCGCTCGCGTCGAGGAGGCACTTCGCCAGCACCTCGTACGTGCTCGACCGCGCGCTCGCGACGGCGCTCGTGCTGCCGCCCACCGGGCCGGAGGTGGCGGCGAACCAGTGGGTCGACTCCGGCGACCTGGGGCTGCAGGGCGACGCCGACGTGTGGGCGGGAACCATCATCCGCGGCGCGACGCACATCGAGGTCGATGGCTGGCTCGCGGGCCTGGCGCTCGCGCCCGGGGGCGGCCGTGACCTCCTGCTCGGCGGCCGCGACGGGCTCCGCTGGTTCCGCGTCCCGCACGTGCTCACGACCAGCGTCTCGCTCGACGCCGTCGACGACGGCACGAACGTCTCGCTGAGCGGCCGCGTCCACGGCGTGTCGACCGGAAGCGTGACCATCTACCGCGAGCGGCCGGGCGAGCCGCGCACGGCGATCGGCAAGGCCATGCTCTCGGGCGGCGAGTTCTCGTTCACCGACCGCCCGCCGGTGCGGCCGCTGACCTATCGGGCCGTCTACACCGACCCGCAGACCGGCCTGCCGTACGCCGCGCTCCTCCGCAACCCGGTCGGCTCGGCCTAGGCGCCGCAGGAGCAGACGACCTCGCCGAGCGCACGGCGCTCGAAGCGCAGGCCGCAGCGTCCGCAGGTCGGCGGAAGCAGCTGTGCGCGGACGAACAGGGCACGCATCAGCGTCGCCCAGAACGCGAACCAGGGAATCAGGAGCGTCGAGCTCACGCCGGTGGTATCGGCTCCGTTCGGCCGCCGGTTTAGCAGCGCTAGTATGGCGGTGTGAGCTGGCTGTCCCTCGCCCTGCTCATCTGCGCGGTCGCCGTCGTGATCGGGGCCGAGTGGCCGAGACTGAGCCAACGGCTCGGCATCGAGGCTCGCCGCAAGCGCGAGCGCGCGCGGCGCAAGTCCCAGCTGCGGCTCCTGCGCAACGAGACGGACGAGTTCGCGGCGAGCGTCGAGCGCGACCTCGACCAGCTGCCAACGATCGAGGACTACGACCGCCGCAACTAGCGCACGCTGAACACGCCGCGGAACGTGCGCGTGTTCGGCAGGGCCGCGCTTGCGTTCTCGTTGTTCTTCGACGCCTGGTAGTCCGAGACTGTGAAGACGAGCGCGTGGCGCCCGCGGGCGAGCGCGGGCAGCCGCATCTGAACGAGCCCGTGCGCCGAGTCCCACACGAGTCGCCGGACGCGTGCGTCGACGGAGCCGGTCATCGTCGAGGGATCGATCCCGGAGCCGCGGTCGCGGACGCGCAGGAGCACCGATGCTCCGCTCCGGATCGAGGGCGTCAGCAGGCGCACGGACGGCGGCGTCGTGTCGTTCAGCCAGAAGCGGAACGTGAAGCGGCCGGCCGCGCGGCGGCTCGCCGTGTCGAAGACGAGGTCGTACGTGCCGGGGGCGGGGCGGAAGACGCCGACGGCCGGGACGAGCCCGAAGAAGTTCGGCAGGTACGGGCTGAGCCGCAGCGGCAGCGCCGTGTAGCCCGCCAGCAGGTCCTCGTTGCCGGCGCGGACGAGGCGCGGCGAGACATGCGCCCCGCCGCTCTGGGAAGTGACCACGGCGCCCGCGTTCGCGATGCGGCCGCGGACGACGAAGCGGAAGACCTGCTCCGGCCCGGCCAGCCGCGCTGCGACGCCCAGCGGCCCGGGTGCCGCCGGGTAGCGGTAGGAGCTGACGCGTGAGGGGCGGCCGCGCGTGTCGCCGTGGTAGACGCCCGGCCGGCGCAGGAGCGTGCTGCGCTCGCTGCCGAGGCGCGGCACGGAGACGCGGAACCAGTACGGGAACCGCCGGCTGTCGGTGCCGCGTGTCAGCACCACGAAACCGCTGGCCTCGCCGGGCCCGGCGGTGCGGGAGACGGCGGCGTCGAGCGTCAGCTTCCCGGGGACGGCGACCGGGCCGACCGAGAGCCGCACGCCGCGCACCGAGGCAGAGGGCCGGATCGACGCCTGCCAGGCGCCGCCGCCGCCGCCGCCGGCATCCGTCAGCGCGAGGCTGCGCGCATAGGTCGCCCCGCGGCGGACGAGCCCGAACGAGAAGTCGGCCGGCTGCGCGAAGACGAGCGGCTGGTCGGCGCGCGGCAGCCAGATCATCCCGCCGCCCTCGCGGGTGGGCGAGACCTCGCGGCCGCTGTCGCCGTGCACGGCGTTTCCGGTCGAGACGAGCGCCGACTTGACCTGCGCCACCGTCCAGCCCGGATGACGCTGGAGCAGCACCGCCGCGGCGCCGGCCACGTGCGGCGAGGCCATGCTCGTGCCGTCGAGGAAGCGCCAGGTGCCGTCGTGCGCGGGAACGGACGAGAGGATGCTGACGCCGGGCGCGGTCACGTCCGGCTTGAGGGCCAGCGAGACCGGCGACGGCCCGCCCGAGGAGAACGGCGCGATCACGCCGCCCTTGGTCGCGGCCGCCACCGCGATCGCCTTGGCCGCGGTCGCCGGCGAGCCGAGCGACCCCGGCCCGACCGCGTCGTAGTCGTTGCCGGCCGCGATCACCGGCACGACGCCCGCGTCGGCGGCGGCGTTCATCGCCTGCACGACGATGTCCCGTGAGGGCGTGATCTCCGGCTCGCCGTACGAGAGGTTGATCACGTTCATACCGTCCTTGACCGCCTGCTCGATCGCGGCCGCGATCTCGGGCGAGTTGCCGTCGAGGCCGAGGCCGTGCGTGGGGATCGTCCCGATCCGGTAGTTGCCGATGTACGCGCGCGGCGCGATCCCGGACACCTTGACCGGCCCGGAGCCGCCGTTCGCCGGCGTGGCGTTGTCGCCGGCCGCGATCCCGGCCACGTGCGTCCCGTGCTCCGACTCCTGCGGGTCGAACGGCAGCTGCGCGTAGCGCCAGTTCGCGCCCGGCGGCGGGACCGCGCGCGCGACGATCACCTTCGCGGTCGTGTAGGCGGTGTTCCCTTTCGGAAAGCCCGCGGGCATCGTGAACCCGGCGGGGGAGAAGAACGGGTGCGTCTGGTCGACGCCGTCGTCGATGATCCCGATCTTGATGCCCTGGCCCGCGGTCGCGAGGGTCGGGCCCCAGACCTGCGGCGCGCCGATCACCTGTGGGCTTCGGTCAAGCGACCGGCGGTACGTGACGCTCGCCTGCACCGCCTGCACCCCGGGGATCGCCGCGATGCGCCTTGCGCTTTCCGCTGGCGCGACCACGGCCAGCCCGTTGAGGACGAGCTGGTAGCGCCAGCGGATGCGCGCGCTCGGAACCGCCGCGCGGATGCGGCGGACGACTTCGGCCTGCTCGCGCGCGATCTCGGCCCGCGCGTTCGGGCGCTCGGCGAGCGGCTTGCCGTCGAGCAGCGCCACGAACTCGACCGAGGCGCGGCTCGAAGGCGCCTTGTGGCCCGCGAACGCGCCCGCGAGCGGCAGCGCGAGCGCAGCCGCGAGGACGACCAGCAGACCCCTTCTCACGCTGAAAGCCTTGATTTGTGCCCCGCTACACTGTCCGTCCGCGCGGATGTGGCGGAATTGGTAGACGCGCACGGTTCAGGTCCGTGTGGGGGCGACCCCGTGGAGGTTCAAGTCCTCTCATCCGCATAGATTGAGACGTGCAGGCCTTTCGCGTGGTTAGGGGTCGTCCGCCGTCGTCGACGAGTGGCGAGGGCCCGCGCCGCACCGGCGAGGAGGCGTGACGTGGCCAGGATCAGCTACGACGAGCAGACGGCTGCGGCGTTCGAGGCGGTCCGAGAGATCCCGCGCGACGGTCTCGGGGAGTGGCGCGACGCGGTGCGCCGTCACCTGCGCCCCTCCCGGGGAATGACGCTCGTGGACATCGGCGCGGGAACCGGTGCGTTCGCCGCTGCGTTCTGCGACTGGTTCGACGTCGGGGTCGTCGCGGTCGAGCCCTCGGCCGCGATGCGGGAGCGGATCCCGCGGAGGCCCACGATCCAGGTGCTCGAGGGAGACGCGACCGCCCTCCCGCTGGGCGACGAGTCGGCGGACGGCGCCTGGCTTTCCCTGGTCATCCACCACGTCCCGCGCCTCGAAGTCGCCGCACACGAGATCCGCCGCGTCCTCCGCCCCGGTGCGCCCGTCCTCATCCGGCAGGGCTTCCCGGGCAGGCTGGACGGAGTCGAGCTCGTCCGCTGGTTCCCCGAGACCGCTCGCGCCGTCGCGACCTACCCCTCCTTCGAAGAGACGTGCGAGGCGTTCGCGGCCGCCGGCTTCCAACCGGACGCTGTCGAGCAGATTCGTGAGACATCCCCGACCAGCCTCGCGCACCTCCTCGAGCAGGTGGACGAGCTCCGCTGTGCCGACACCACCATGCGTCAGCTCACCGAGGGCGAGTTCCTCCGCGGGAAGGAACGGCTCCGACGTGCCGTGCTCGACGCCGAGGACACGGCGGACCCGGACACCAGGAGCAACTCGCTCGACCTCCTCGTCCTGCGCTGAGCCAAGAACCGGGCAAGGGCCTTTCGGCCCTCGCACCGCTACATCTTCTTCGCCGCGTCCTTGAGCTTCTCGCCGCTCTTCTTGACGTCGCCCTTGATCTGCTCGCGACGGCCCTTCGCGGCGAGGTCGCGGTTGTTCGTCGCCTTGCCGGCGGCTTCCTTGACCTTGCCGGACGCGCGGTCGGTCTTGTTGTCACTCATGGCCGCCTCCTCGGATTCGTCTGTCTCGAGCGGCCTTTCCGGTCGCCGGAGTTGCGAAACGAGCGGCTGCGGCTCAGCTCGCGAGGGCGGCGAGCACCTCGTCCGCGTGGCGGTCCGGGTTCACGCGCCGCATGATCTTGGCGACGTTGCCGTCGGCGTCGATCACGAACGTCGAGCGCTGGTACGAGCGCTTGCCCTCTTGCTCGACGCCGTACCGCTCGCCCAGCGTGTGCTCGGGGTCGGCGAGGAGGGGAAACGGGAGCGAGTACTTCGCCTTGAACCGCTCGTGCGAGGCGGCGGTGTCGGCGCTGACGCCGTAGACCTGCGCGCCGGCGCGCTGGAACTCGGCCCAGGCGTCGCGGATCCCGCAGGCCTGGCGCGTGCAGCCGGGCGTGTCGTCCTTGGGGTAGAAATACAGTACAACAGGACGACCACGAAGGGAGGACAGCGTGACTGCCTCGCCCGTATCGGATTCCAAGGTGAAGTCTGGAGCTGGATCGCCTTCTCGCAGCAAGGACGCCTCCGTTCGTCGCGCGATCGGGATCGTGCGGCAGTCGCGCCAGGTTGGCGACGATCCCGTCTCCCCAACCGAGCAGCGGCAGCGTATCGAGGCGGCCTGCGAGCGCGAAGGGTTCAAGTTGCTCGACGTGTTGCCTGAGATCGACGTCAGCGGCGGCGCGCCGCTCAAGAGGCGACCGGGCCTTTCGCGAGCCGTGGCGATGGTCGAAGCGGGCGAAGCTGACGTGATCGTCGTCGCCTACTTCGATCGGCTGTTCCGCAGCGTCAAGGTTCAGGCCGAAGTCGCGCAGCGTGTCGAAGAGGCGGGCGGGGGGCTGTTCGCCGCCGATGTCGGCGAGGTCAGCTCCGACACGGCCTCGGGCTGGGTCACGTCGAGCGTGCTCGGCGTCGTCGCCGAGTACCAGCGCCGCACGACACGCGAGCGCACCGTCGAGGCGAAGCGCCGCGCCGTCGCCCGCGGTGTCGCACCCTTCCCGCGCCTGCCGTTCTACTTGCGCCGCCAGAAGGACGGGCGGATCGAGCACGACCCCAAGGTCGAGCTGATGCGCGAGGCGATCAGGATGCGGCTCGACGGAGCGACGATCGCCGCCGTCCGTGATTACCTGCGTCGCCAGCGCGTCACGATCAGCTACCACGGCGTGCAGTCGCTGTTCGGCTCGCGCCTGCTGCTCGGCGAGCTCCACTTCGGCGACGACATGCACAACCTGCGCGCCTTCGACCCGGTGGTCGACCTCGAGACCTGGCGGCGCCTGCAGCGTGTCGTCGTGCCGCGCGGCCGGCGGGCAAAGTCGGAGCGCCTGCTTGCGCGCCTCGGCGTGCTCCGTTGCGGAACCTGCGGCTCGCGGATGGTGGTCGGCACGAGCCAGGGCCAGTACGCGCTCTACCGCTGCCCGCCCGTCGGCGACTGTCCGCGACGGGTGACGATTGCCGCCGAGGCTGCGGAGCGCGCCGTCGTCGAGGCGGTGCAGGAGCTGCTCGCCGGGATCGAGGGCAAAGCATCGGTCGAGGGCGGGGTCGAGGAAGCTCGCGCCGAGGTCGACCGCTGTCAGGAGGCGCTCGACGCCGCGATCCGCGCCTTCGCCGGCCTCGAGGACGAGGCTGCCGCCCGTGAGAGGCTGCAGGAACTCCGAGCGGCGAGGGATAAAGCTCGGGAACGTCACGACGACCTACTCGCCGCCTCCGCGCCCGCGATCACGCTCAGGGTGGGGGATTGGAACCTGCTCACCGTCGACGAGCGGCGCGCTCTGATTCGGGCGGTCATCGAGCGAGCCGTCGTCAGCCCCGGTCGTGGTCTCGACCGGATCACGATCGAGCCTCGCCGCCAGTAGCCGCCGCGCGGCGCGGTCGAGGATTCGCCGAGCCTCGCTCGCGGCAGTCGGGCCGAGGGTCATCGGAGCGCCTTCCGGCATCACGTCGTGGATCGCAGTCCGCAGCGCGTTCATCTCCGCCTGGGTGCGGCGGCGTCTTGTGGGGCTAGACCGATAACCGCTCATGCCGCCCTCCCACGCGCGTCGTGGGCCTGCAGCAGGTGGAGCAGGCCCTGGCTGAAGTTGCGCGCGTCGCAGCCGAGCTCGCAGTCGACGCCGAGACCGTGCTGGTCAGCGCGCAGCCAGGCGCCCTGGCTGCCGCAGTACGGGCAGGTGGTGACGAGCTGAAGTCGCCAGTCGCCCCCGAGCCGCTCCAGCGCGAAGAGG
>DASSMZ010000061.1:0-20829 GCA_035688325.1 Gaiellaceae bacterium | reverse complement strand
GATCATCGCTTCGCCACGAACACGGCGGCCGAGACGCTCGCGCGGAAAGGCCCCTCGAACTCCGGTAGCGGCCGGGCGATCTCGTCCGCGAAGATCGTCGACTCGACGTAGCGGTGAACCGCGGCGGCGTCGGGAAACACGAGCTCGGCGTCGACGTCGTGCCGCTGCACGTCGGGGAAGTGCCGGGCCAGGTGCTCCGCCCCGTTCTCCCGCGAGAACGGCCGCTCCGGCCGCTGGTAGCCGACGAGGCTCCAGAGCTCGCCCATGTGCCCGCCGCCGATCGTGATCGCCACGAGCCGCCCGCCCGGTTCGAGCACACGCGCGAGCTCCGAGAGCGCGCGATCGAGATGCTCGACGTGGTAGAGCATCGCGTTCGCGACGGCGCAGTCGAACTCGCCGTCCGCGAACGGCAGGCTCTCGACGTTTGCCACCCGCGCGTCCAGTCCGCGCTCTCGCGCAAGCTCGACCATGCGCGGCGAGAGATCCGTCGCGACGACCTCGGCCCGCGTCTCCCGCGCCACCCGCTCGGCGAAGGTGCCCATGCCGCAACCGACCTCCAGCACGCGGCGCGGGTCGAGCTTCGAGATCACGTCGAACGCGGCGTCGAACGCGTCCGGCCCTCTGCCGAAGCGCCGGTGGGACTCGCGTCGCACCTTCAGGCCGGCTTCGCTCGCGTACTGCCGCTGCACGAGCTCTGGATCGTTGAGCTGCATCACTACGGCTCGAGGATGCGCGTCCCGGGGATCCCGCGGCCTGGCGCCTTCCCGCCGAGCCACGCGTTCACGGTCGCTCCGACGTCGGCGAACTCGCCGTCCTCGTGGATGCGGCCGGCGGCGTTCCGGCCCTGCACGTACGCGAGCAGCATCGCGTACTCGCGCGAGTGGTCGGTCGACGGCGTCGTCGGGTCGCAGCCGTGGTCGGAGGTGATGATCAGCAGGTCCTCGTCGCGCAGCGCGTCGAGCAGGTCGGGCAGGCGCCGGTCGAAGTCCTGCAGGCAGCGGTGGAAGTTGACCGGGTCGTTGCGGTGGCCCCAGAGCATGTCCGTCTCGACGAGGTTCACGAAGACCAGCCCCTCGTCGACCTCGCGCAGCAGCGCCTCGGTCTGCACGATCCCGTCGATGTTCGACTGCGTCGGGCGCGAGGTGTCGATGTCCTGGCCGGCGAAGATGTCGCCGATCTTGCCGACGCCGTGCACCTGCTTCCCCGCCTCGCGCACGAGCGTGAGGTAGTTCGGCCGCCGGGGCTCGAGCGAGAAGTCGTGCCGGTTCGCCGTCCGCTCGTAGTTGCCGGGCTCGCCGACGAACGGCCGCGCGATCACACGCCCGACCGCATGCTTGCCCGTCAGGATCTCGCGCGCGATCCGGCACCCCTCGTACAGCTCCTCGAGCGGGATCGTCTCCTCGTGCGCGGCGATCTGGAAGACGGAGTCGGCCGACGTGTAGACGATCCACTTGCCCGTGCGCTGGTGCTCCTCGCCGAGCTCCTGGATGATCTCCGTGCCCGAGGCGGGCTTGTTGCCGAGCACGCCCCGGCCGGTCCGGTGCATGAACGGGTCGATCACGTCGTGCGGGAAGCCGTGCGGGTACGTCGGGAACGGCTGCGCGGTGACGATGCCCATCATCTCCCAGTGGCCCGTCGTCGTGTCCTTGCCCTTCGAGCGCTCGAGCAGCCGCCCCGCGACCGCCGGCGCCCCGGGCTGCGGCGGGCACCCGTCGAGCGGCTCGATGTTCCCGAGGCCGAGCGCCTCCAGGTTGGGCAGGTCGAGCCCGCCAACCGCTTTCGCGACGTTGCCGAGCGTGTCCGAGCCCTCGTCGCCGTACGCGTCGGCATCCGGAAGCGCTCCCGCGCCCACGGCGTCCAACACGATCACGCAGGCGCGCGGCACGCGGCTATTCTAGGTCGGTCGTGAGTACCGTCCTCGGACTGATCGGGCTGGTCGTCTTCATCGTCTGCGTGATCCTGCTCGCAGCCGCGACGACGTGGCTCGTCGTGAAGGTCAGCCCCTCCAAGCGCTAGACCGGGGAGAGCGGGAGGACGTCCTCGAGCGGGTGGAAGTCGAGGCCGTGCGCGTCCGCGACCGCCTCGTACGTGATCTTGCCGTCGAGCACGTTGACGCCGCGCGCGAGCGCCGGGTCGCGCGCGACCGCCTCCGCGAGCCCGTTTCCGGCGATCGCCTCGACGTACGGCAGCGTCACGTTCGTCAGCGCCTTCGTCGACGTGATCGGCACCGCGCCGGGCATGTTCGCGACGCAGTAGTGGGTGACGCCGTCGACGACGTAGACCGGGTCGGTGTGCGTCGTCGGCCGTGACGACTCCGCCATCCCGCCCTGGTCGATCGCGACGTCGCAGAGGACAGCGCCGGCCTTCATCTTCCCGAGCATCTCGCGGGTGACCAGCTTCGGCGCGACGGCGCCGGGGATCAGCACCGCCCCGATCACGACGTCCGCCTCGACGATCGACTCCTCGATCTGGAGCGTCGACGACATGACGAGGCTGACGCGGCCGGAGAGCACCTCGTCGAGGTGCCGCATGCGGTCGACGGAGCGCTCGAGGATCGTGACGTTCGCGCCCAGCCCGAGCGCGATCACGGCCGCGTTGTAGCCGACGATGCCGCCGCCGATCACGAGCACGCGACCCGGCGCGACGCCGGGCACGCCGCCGAGCAGGAGGCCACGGCCGCCGAGCGGCTTCTCGAGGAAGTGCGCGCCGGCCTGTGCCGCGAGACGGCCGGCGATCTCGCTCATCGGCGCGAGCAGCGGCAGCTGCCGGTTGTCGGTCTCGACCGTCTCGTAGGCGACGCAGGCCGCGCCGCTGTCCGCGAGCGCGCGCGTCAGCTCCTCGCTCGCCGCGAGATGGAGGTACGTGAAGAGCACGCGCCCTTCGCGCAGGCGCGAGTACTCCTCCGGCAGCGGCTCCTTGACCTTGAGCAGGAGCTCGGAGTCGCTCCAGACCTCGTCGACCTCGTGGATCGTCGCGCCGACCGCGCGGTACGCGTCGTCGTGGAACGAGCTGCCGTCGCCGGCGCCCGTCTCGACGAGCACGTCGTGCCCGCCGCGGACGAGCTCGCGCGCGCCCGCAGGCGTGAGCGCGACGCGGTACTCGTCCGGCTTGATCTCCTTGACGACGCCGACCTTCATCGGGCGAGAAACCCTAGCTTCTCGGCGCAGCGCGGATGCGTCGACGCGCTGGTGGACGCTTCGTCACGCTTTCGGCACGAACCGTCACAGACACGCGCGCCGCGCCTGCATATGCTCGCCTCGGGGAGGAGGCCGGGCGAACCGAACTACGGGACCGCCCGGGGTGGCGGCGCGGCGCCGGCGTCACCGGCCGGCGAGGCGCTCCACCAGGCGGCGCTCGTCCGGGCCCAACCACGGCGGCTCGCCGGCGCCGGCGTTCGTCCGGGCGTGCTCGGGGCTCCTCGTCGCCGGGATCGCGACGTCGACGCGCTGATCCGTGAGCACCCACTTCAGCAGCGCCTGCGGCCACGTCCGCACGCCGAACGGTGCGAGCGGCGCCAGCTCCTCGGGCGTCGGCGGCCGGTGTAGCAAGGAGCCCTCGCCGAACGGTCGCATCACGATCACGGCGACGCCGAGCTCCTCCGCGAGCGGCAGCAGCCGCCGCTCGCACTCGCGCTCGTGCGGGTTCAGCGGAACCTGCAGCGCCGCGAACCGCCGCGTCCGCAGCGCGCGCTCCAGCTCGTCGAACGCGCTCGCCGAGTAGTGCGTGACGCCGATCCGGCCGATGCGACCGGCTTCCCGCTCGGCTTCCAGCCAGGGGAGGTGCTCCCGCCACGAGACGAGGTTGTGCACCTGCTCGACGTCGACCCGGCCGAACCACTCGAGCTGCCGCGCGAAGTGGGCACGCCCGTCCGCGACCGCGCGCGACCAGATCTTCGTCGCCACGACCGCCTCGCCGCGTCGGCGCTCGAGCGCGCGCGACAGCGACGCCTCGGCGCCGCCGTACATCGGCGACGAGTCGACCACCCGCGCGCCGGCCCCGAGGGCAGCGTCGACCACCGTGCGCGCAAGGACCGCGTCACCGCCGAACGTGTTCCACGTGCCGAGCCCGACCACCGGGCCGAGCCGCCGATCCTCCATCAGCCGAGCAGCTTCCGCGCGGCGAGGCCGGCGGCGAAGGCGGCCTCGAAGAACTCGGGGTCGTCGTCCGGGCCACGGCCCATGTGCGAGAGCGGCAGGCCGGCGCACGCCTCGCGCCAGCCGGAGCCGTCCTCGCCGATGACGACGTCGCCGCGAACGAGCGCCAGCACGGCCTCGGTGTGGTGGGACACGCCCCGGTGCCGGTCTCGCGCGTCGGCGCCCGAGACGCGTGCCGCGACGACCGGCCGACCGCCGAGTGCGAGCGCCGTGTTCGCCGCCTCGGCGGCCGCGAGGCCGCCGTGCCCGAAGCGGGTGCCGGTGCCGACGATGCCCGGGCCGATCGCGCACACGACCGCATCGTGGCCCGGGCGTGCCCGGCGCAGCGCCGACGCGACGGAGACGCACTGGGCGTCGCCGTCGAAGCAGGGCGCGACGGCCGCGCTCGCCGCCACCAGCCCGCGCTCCCGGAGGACGCGGAGCGTGTCCGACAGCGAGACCGGCAGCGCGCCGCCGGCGAGCTGCACGTACGCGACCCGGACGCCGGCGAGCGCCGCGCACACGGGCGCCACCTGGCTGTGCAGCGAGCAGCAGACGACGGGCATTCCATCGAGGTCGGCCTCGGCTTCGCCGGCTTCCTCCGCGAACCGCCGCGCGTGCTGGAGCGGCGTGTACGGCAGCACCATCACGTGCGCGCCGTCGTCCGCGCCCAGCCCGAGCCCGCGGGTGAGGTTCGCGTAGAGCACGTCGAACCCGCCGCTCCCGAGCTCGAGCGCGCGCGCCTGGACGTTCACCAGCACCTCGTCGTCGAGCGCGACCGGCCCGGTGACCGACGGGTAGGCGACGCACGCGACGCCGTCGACCTCCAGCCGCACGAGGCCCTCGACGCGCTCCCGGATCGCCGAGACGCGGCCGCGCCGCAGGCTAAGCGGCATTCTCGGCGGCGTCGACGAGCGCGAGCGTCACCTCGACCATCTCGTGCAGGTCGGCGACCGCGATCCGCTCGTCGGGCGTGTGGATGTCCGTCATCCCGTTCGCCAGGTTGAGGCACTGCAGGCCTCGCTCGTTGAAGACGTTCGCGTCGGCGCCGCCGCCGGAGAGGATGTACGACGGCTCGCGCCCGACGCGCTCGAGCGCCGCGGCGGCGATCCGCACGGGCAGGTCGTCACGCCGGAAGCGGTAGCCGGGCGAGAGGCCGGACACCTGCGTCTCGACCTCGCATTCCTCCAGGCTCGCCGCGAACGTGACCGCGTCGACCATCTCGCGCACGAGGTCGGCGAGCTTGCGCTCGTCGTGGCTGCGCGCCTCGGCGGCGAACGAGCACCACTCGGGGACGACGTTCCTGGCGGTGCCGCCCTGGATCCGGCCGACGCTGGCGGTCGTCTCCTCGTCGAGCCGGCCCAGGCGCAGGTCGGCGACCGCGCGCGCCGCGGCGGCGATCGCGGAGCGGCCCTCCTCGGGGTACATGCCGGCGTGGGCCGCGCGCCCGTGGAAGCGGACGTCGAGCTTCTGCTGGAACGGCGCGCCGAGGACGATCTCGCCGATCGCACCCGCGTGGTCGTAGACGTACCCGACCCGCGCCTCGAAGCGTGCCGCGTCGAACGCCGCCGCGCCGAGCAGCCCGACCTCCTCCTTCGGCGTGAACAGCAGCTCGACGCCGGCATGCGGCCGGCCGTCCTCGACCAGCCGCGCGGCGGCCTCGAGCATCGCCGCCACCGCCGACTTGTCGTCGGCCCCGAGGATCGTGCCGCCGGCGTTTCGCACGACCTCGTCCTCGCCCACCACCGGCTCGATCGGCCCCTCCGGCAGCACCGTGTCGAGGTGCGCGCAGAGGAAGATCGGCTCGCCGCCCCCGCCGTTCGGCTCCAGCCGCGCGTAGACGTTCCCGATCGACGAGCCGACCTTCGCGCCGGCGCCGTCCTCGTCCGGCTCCAGGCCGAGCGCGCGCAGGTAGTCGAGGACGCGGTCGGCGACGGCCCGCTCCTCGCCGGGCGGGCTCGGCAGCGCGGCGAGCTCCAGGAAGCACGCGAGCGCGTCGGATCCCCATTGCGGGCGCGGCACTAGGTGATCGTAGACGTGCGCGCTAGATTCGGCTGATGGGCCCCTCGGACCGGGTGGTGCAGAGCGTGCTCCTCGGCGAGGCGGTCGAGCACGCGCCCGTCGCGATCCTCGTCGCCGACGACGAGCTGCGGTACGTCGCGGCGAACGCGACCGCCTGCGAGCTGCTCGGCTACGCGCGAGAGGAGCTGCTCGAGCTGAGGGTCACCGACATCGCCTCGTACCCGGAGGCCGAAGGTGAGTTCGAGGCGATGGTCGCCACCGGCGAGCTGATCGGCCGGACCGTCGTGACGCTGAAGGACGGCTCGCGCCGGAGCCTGCAGCACCGCTCGTCGGAGATCCGGATCGCCGGCCTCGAGTACTACGTGGCCGTGCTCTGGCCCGACGCGTAGACCGCCGCGCCCGAGCGCTCGCGCGAGCGCGCGAAGGCCGCGCCGACGAAGTCGCGGAAGAGCGGCGCCGGCCGCGTCGGCCGTGACTTGAACTCGGGGTGGAACTGGCTCGCGACGAACCACGGGTGGTCGTCCAGCTCGACGATCTCCACCAGCCGCCCTTCCTGGAACGTGCCGGACACGACCAGCCCCGCCTCGACGAGCTGCGGGCGGAAGTGGTTGTTCACCTCGTACCGGTGCCGGTGCCGCTCGTGAACCGTGAGCTCGTTGTACGCCGCGAGCGCGCGCGTCCCCTCGGCGAGCTCGACCGCCTGCGCGCCGAGCCGCATCGTGCCGCCGAGATCCTCGATTTCCTTCTGCTCCGGCAGCAGGTCGATCACCGGGAACGGCGTCTCGGGATCCATCTCGGTCGAGTTGGCGCCCTCGAGCCCGACCACGTGCCGCGCGAACTCGCTCACTGCGACGTGCATCCCGAGGCAGATGCCGAGGTACGGGATCTCGTGCTCGCGCGCGACGCGGCAGGCGAGGATCTTCCCTTCCCAGCCGCGGGAGCCGAAGCCGCCGGGCACGAGCACGCCGTCGACCGACTCGAGCGCGGCCTGCGCCTCCTCGAGCGACATCCCCTCGGCGTCGAACCAGCGGACCTGCACCGTGCAGCCGTGGTGCACGCCCGAGTGCTTCAGCGCCTCGTGCACCGAGAGGTACGCGTCCTGGAGCTTCACGTACTTGCCGACGAGCGCGATCTCGACCTCGCCGGCGCGCGGCGCGAGGATCCGCTCGGTCAGCTCGAGCCACTCGCCCAGCTGCGCCTCCTCCTGCGGCAGCCCGAGCTTCGCGCAGACCAGGTCGTCGAACCCTTCCGCCTGCAGCGCGCTCGGCACCAGGTAGAGGTCGTCGACGTCGTGGTTCGCGATCACCGCCTCGGGCTCGAGGTCGGCGAAGAGCGCGATCTTCTCGCGGATGTCGGCGGAGATCGGGTCGCGCGAGCGCGCGACGACGATGTCGGGGTGGATGCCGATGCGGCGCAGCTCGTTGACCGAGTGCTGCGTCGGCTTCGTCTTCAGCTCGCCGGCCGTCTCGATGAACGGGACGAGCGTGACGTGGACGTAGCAGACGTTCTCCGGGCCGGCCTCGCGGCGGAACTGGCGGATTGCCTCGAGGAACGGCAGCGACTCGATGTCGCCGACGGTGCCGCCGATCTCGGTCACGACGACGTCGCAGTCGCTCGCGTCGGTGACGCTGCGGATGCGCTCCTTGATCTCGTTCGTGATGTGCGGGATCACCTGCACCGTCGAGCCGAGGTACTCGCCCTTGCGCTCCTTGCGGATCACGCGGTCCCAGATCGCGCCCGCGGTGTGGTTCGAGGTGCGCGAGAGGTTCTCGTCGATGAAGCGCTCGTAGTGCCCGATGTCGAGGTCGGTCTCGGCGCCGTCTTCCGTGACGAACACCTCGCCGTGCTGGAACGGGCTCATCGTGCCCGGGTCGACGTTGATGTAGGGGTCGAACTTCTGCACCTGCACCTTCAGCCCCCGCGCCTTCAGCAGGCGGCCGAGCGACGCGGCGGTGATGCCCTTGCCGAGCGACGAGACGACGCCGCCGGTGACGAAGACGTACTTCGGCGGCCGGCGCGCCACTATGCGCGCCCGATCGCGTCGAGCCGGCGGAGGCCGGGCGTGCGCTCGACCAGCGCGCCGAGGGAGCGGGCCTCGCCCGCCGCGGTGAAGGCGGCCAGGCCTGCGATGCAGAGGATCTGACCCCGAGCCGTGAGCCTGCCCACGGATCCAAAACCTAGCACGGCCCCCAGCGCGTTCGCGCCTGCGTCCCCCAGCATCGTCATCTCGCGGAGATCGTAGGGAGCGAGCAGGACGGCGATCGGGAGGTAGCGCGCGGCGTCGCCTCGCACGAGCGCGGCGCCCGCGGCGAACGCCTTGAGCGCGCGGCCGGGGCGCGTGTCGAGCTGGTTGAGCGCGTTCGCGGCGAGCGCGACGAGCGCGGCCTTCCGGAGCGAGCGGGTCGCCGCGAGCGCGAGGAGCGGAATCCCTACGGCCTTGGCGACGCCGGTGGTCGAGCCCTTGCCGAGATGGGCGCGGAAGCCGCGCTCCGGGCCGCTCCAGAGGTCGTCCGCCAGCCCCAGCGCCGCCGTCAGGGCGACGGCCGGGCGAAGGCGGCCCGGCACCAGCGCGACGACGGCCCCGACGAGCGGGAGACGAAGCCCGCGGTAGTTCGTCGCGGTCGGGCCGCACGCGACGATCGAGTCGAGCAGCTGCCGCCCACGGTGCAGGAACCCGCGGGCGTCGCGGTTGGTCGCGCGGTGGTGCAGGCCGAGCTCGCGCTCCTCGACGCGCAGGCCGGCGCGGGCGGCGTCGACCGTCATCCGCACCTCGCAGCCGAACCCGGGCGCGAGCGGGAAGCACGCCGCGCGCGCCGCGGGCGAGAGCGCGCGCTGCCCCGAGAGCGGCTCGCGCAGCTCCAGGCCGGCGAGCGCCCGCACGAGCGCCCGCGCCGTGCGCTTCGCGACGCCGAAGCCGCCGCCCTCCCGCTCCGCGAACGCGGCGATCGCGACGTCGGCGTCGGTCTCCAGCAGCGGCGTGAGGTCGCCGTCGAGGTCGGCGTCGCAGAGCAGGAGCCGTCCCGGCGGCGCCTCCCGCTCGGCGAGCGTCAGCGCCTGGCCCTTGCCGAGCCGCGGCAGCCGCACGACCGTGGCGCCGGCGCGGCCCGCCTCGTGCGCGGTCGCGTCACGCGAGCCGTCGTCGGCGACGACGATCTCGGCCTCGGGAAAGGCTGCGCGCAGCGCCGCGACCGTCCGACCGACCCACGCCTCCTCGTCCCGTGCGGCGACGAGGACGACGAGCGGCTCAGCCACCCGGAACCGGAACCGGCGGGAGCGCGCCGTCGCCCGCCGAGTCCTTCACGCCGTACTGGCCCGGCGACGCTCCCTGCAGCAGCCAGACGAGCGCGAGCTGGCCGACCTTCGTGTCGATGTCGTCGATGCTCGAGAGGCCCGACTGGCGGTAGACCTGGGTCGCGGAGTTCGGGGAGTCGCTCCGCTCGACGCCGACCGCAGGAACGTTCGCGGATGCCAGGCCCTCGTACAGCCCGAGCACGAAGCGCGCGGTCGCCGCGTGCTGCGGCGTGGCGGTACGTGCGACGACGACGCCGTCGGCCGGCGCCTTGTTGCCGCCGCTCTGCTCCTCGACGAGGTCGCTCAGCGAGTTCCAGAGCGGGGTGTCGCCGCCGGTCGCGAGCTCCTCGCCCAGCGCGCGGCCGAGCGCCTCGAGGTTCGCCTTGCCGCGGAGACCGGCGGCCGCAGGCTGGTTCTTCAGGGCAGACTCGACGTGCCGCAGGTCGAGCGGCACCTTGAGCGCGCGCAGGCGCAGCTGCTCCGCACCGGAGTCGGTCAGGGCCCCGGTGACGGCCGACCGCAGGCCGGGGTCGACGGAGCCGACGAAGACCACCGCGATCTGCTTGTGCTTGAGTCGGTTGCGCACGAGCGTGGGATACGTCTCGTTGACGAACGTCTGCATGGCCTGCCGTTCACGGGCCCGGTCGGTCGACTGCGTCGCCTGGTTGTCGAGCCGCTTCTGGAGGCTCGCGACCTCGTCCTGGAGGAACTTCGTCTTGGCGCTGTCGACGAGCCCGCGGTCGGAGATGCCGACGCCGACGAGGATGCCGATGATCAGCGCCAGGAACACGGCCGCCAGCGACGCGACGTGGTAGCGGAGGTCGAACACTGTCTCAGAGCCCCGCGGCAGTCTGGCACAGGGCGTGCAGCCGCCTGAGCGCGTTGCGCGGCAGCGAGCGGCGTAGGCCGACGAGGAACGGCCCGCTGACGGTGAGCTCGGCGCGCGTGTGGTGGTCGCCGGCGTCGGCGAGGCGGAGCTCGACGTCGAGGCGCTCGGTCGTCATGTACCACGTGACCCGGCTCAGCGGCTCGACGTCGATGATCACCATCGTCGAGTCGGAGGCCGGCCGCCGGAGCAGCCCCGGCCGCATCGGCGCATGGAGCTGCCAGCGCGCCGCGGGGGCGAGGCCGCGGCGGTCAGGCGTGACGCCCGCGACGCCCGGCCACCAGTCGGAGAGGTGGTGCGGCTCGGCGAGGAAGAGCCAGACGTCCTCGAGCGGCGCGAGCAGCTTCTTGGTCTCGGTGTAGGTGGGCACGGCGCCCGGAAGTGTTGCTGTTCGCGCGCGCTCAGCCGAGGCCGAGCAGGTCGCGGATCCGCTGGCTGAGCAGGCCGATGAAGTGCCGCAGGCCCGGCGAGGCGACGATCGCGACCACGACGGCGCCGAGGCCGGCGGCCGCGAACAGCACGAGCGGCCAGAGCCCGACCCGGCGGCTCACGAGGCGCGAGACGCCCTTCGCGTCGATCAGGATCTCGCCCACCTTCAGCCGGGTCACGAAGGTCGAGGACATGCCGGCGCGGTCGCGCTCGAGGAACTCCGTCAGGTTGAAGTGCGTCCCGACCGCGACGATCAGCTCGGCGCCCTTCTCGAACGCGAGCAGGAGCGCGATGTCCTCGCTGATGCCGGGCGCCGAGACGGTCGCGTACGGCACGCCGAGCCGCTCGAGCCGCTCGGCGCCGGGCGCGGCGCCGTTGCGGTAGGCGTGCACAACGAGCTCCGCGCCGGAGCGGAGCGCGTCGTCTGAGACGGAGTCCATGTCGCCGACGATCACGTCCGGCTTCATCCCGGTCGCGAGGAGCGCGTCCGCGCCGCCGTCGACGCCGACCAGCACCGGCTTGAAGTCGCGCACGTACGGCCGCACGATCGCGAGGTCGCGCTTGTAGCCGGGCCCGCGTGCGACGACGAGCGCGTGCCGCTCGCGGAAGCGCGTGTCGAGGGCGGGGAAGTCGATTCCCTCGGTCAGCAGTCGGCCCTCGTCGCGCAGGTAGCGGAGCGTGTTCTCGGCGAAGCCCTCGAGCGCGTCCGTCACGCGGCCCTGCTGGTCGGCGAGCGTCCGGGCCAGCTCCTCGGCGCCGAGCGAGCGGCCGTTCGCGAGGCACGTGCCGTTGCGGAAGAGGCTCGAGCCGCGAACGGTCACGTCCTCGCCGTCGCTGAGCTCGTCGAAGAGCCGCGCGCCGGGCGCGTCGATCAGCCGCACGCCGCCGCGCACGAGCAGCAGCGGCCCCGGGTTCGGGAAACGCCCCGTCTGCGACGGCGCCACGTTGACGACCACGCGCACGCCGGACTCGAGCAGCTCCTCGGCCGAGACGCGGTCGATGTCGCGGTGGTCGATGATCGCGACGTCGTCCGGGCCGAGCCGCTGGACGAGGCTCTTCGTGCGGCGGCCGAGGCGCGCCCGGCCGGTGAACTCGATGAAGCTCATCGCTCCTGCTGGACGGTCGACAGGAAGTGCTCGCCGCCGAGCATCCGCCGCAGCTCCTCGCGCCGCTCGTCGTCGGCGAGCTGGTGGATCGTGGTGTGCGTCGGGTCGCCCGCGACCTTCGCGACGCGGAAGTGGCGGTCGGCCAGGGACGCGATCTGCGGCAGGTGCGTGATCGTCACGACCTGCGCGCGCTCGGCGAGCCGGCGGAGCGTGGCGCCGACGGCGTGGGCCGTCTCGCCGCCGATCCCGGCGTCGATCTCGTCGAAGACCATCGTCTCGCCGCCGCCCACCGCCGCGATCGCGAGCGCGATGCGCGAGAGCTCGCCGCCCGACGCCGTCTCCGCGACCGGCGCGAACGGCAGGCCGGCGTTGGGCCGGATCAGGAAGGCGATCTCGTCGGAGCCGGTTGCAGTCGCCTCGCGCGTCCGCAGCTCGACGCGGAACTCGCCGTCGCCGAGGCCGACTCCCTGCAGCTCCTCCGCGACCGCGCTCGCGAACGGCTCCGCGGCCGCCGCTCGGCCCTCGTGCAGCTGCTCGGTGAGCGCGGCCACGGCTGCCTCGGCGTCGGCAAGCGCCCGCGCGGCCGCGGCGATCGGGTCGGCACCCGCGTCATAGGCGGCGAGCTCCTCACGCGCCTCGGCGGCGCGCGCGAGCAGCTCCTCGTAGGACTCGCAGCGGAAGCGGCGCTTCGCGTCGGCGACCGCGTCGAGCTCCGACTCGACCTGCTCCAGGCGACCGGGGTCGGCTTCGAGCGAGGCGAGCAGCGCGCGCAGCTCGGACGCCGTCTCGCGCAGTCGTAACTCGACGTCGCGCAGGTCGTTGCCGGCGCGTTCCAGCTCGGGCGCCAGCCGCTCGAGCGGCGCGACGGCGCGCTCGGCGAGCGCGACCAGGCCGGCGGCGCCCTCGGCGTCCTCCGGTGCGAGCGCCTCGCCTGCCGCGGCCACGCCGGCCGCCAGCTCGGTCACGTGCCGGAGCCGCTCGCGCTCGGCGCGCAGACGGTCTTCCGTGTCCGGCTCGAAGGCGTCGGTGTCGTCGACCAGCGCGCGCAGCTCGGCCAGACGCGCCTCCGCGGCGGCTGCGTTCTCGGTCAGCTCCGCGTGGCGCCTGCGCGCCGCCCCGAGCTCGCGCCACGCCAGGCGCAGCGCCCGCCGCCGGCTCGCCTGCTCCTCGCCGGCGAACGCGTCGAGCACGTCGAGCTGGTACCCGGCGCGCGCGAGGCGGCGCTGCTCGAACTGGCCCGACATCGCGACGAGCCGCTCCGCGGCGGCTGCGACGTCCTCGCGGGCGGCGCTGCGGCCCCACGCGTACGCGCGCGTCCGGCCGTCCGGGAAGACGCGGCGCGCGAGCACGAGCCCGTCCTCGCCCTCCGGCCGCAGCTCGGCGAGCGCGCGGGACTCCTCGTCGTCGAAGAACCCGGGCGGCGGGTCGAGCTCGGCCTCGACGTAGGCCTCGTCGCCGTCGGCGCCGACGAGCGCCGCGTCGCCGCGCGCGCCGAGCAGCAGGCCGATCGCCTGGGCGAGGATCGTCTTGCCGGCGCCGGTCTCGCCGGTGATCGCGTTCAGGCCGGGCGTGAAGGCGAGCTCGGCCTCGCGGATCAGGACGAGGTTCTCGATGCGGAGGCGCCGAAGCACGCCTGGATGCTACGTCCGCGCTCCGCGCGCGGCGACCCGCCGAATCTGCCGCGGCGCAGTCTTCTGTTCACGCGCGCCCCGGGGTGGGTGGGGGCTAGGGACGGCACCCGCCGGAAGCGCACGGGACTGTGAGAAAAGCGTGCCGATTCTGTGACGGCTAGTCGGACGAGAACGTGCGCCGGTAGCGGCTGAAGAACGTCGCCTCCGGGAACGTCGCCAGCAGGCTCCGCTGCTCCGAGAGCGACGCCTCGACCTGGTCGCCCGGCGCGAGCTCGTGCACCCGCTGGCCGTCCACCAGCACGGTCGCGGCGACGTCCGGCGTCCGGTTCGTGACCGTCAGCGCCCGACCGCGCGGCACCACCAGCGGCCGGGCGTGCAGCGAGTGTGGCGCGACGAACGTGATCGCCATCGCGTCGAGGCCCCAGACGAGCACCGGGCCGCCGTTCGAGAGGTTGTAGGCCGTCGAGCCCGACGGCGACGAGCAGATCAGGCCGTCGCAGGGCAGCCAGCCGAGATCCTCGCCGCCGATCGCCCAGCCGAGCTCGATCATGCGGCCGATCGTCGAGCTGGCGACGACCATGTCGTTCACCGCCGGCCAGCGCCCGCCGCGCGCCGACGCCTCGAGCGCCGGCAGCTCGGCGACGACGAGGTCGCCGTCGAACGCGCGCTCGAGCCCCGCGTCGAGCTCGTCGGCCTCGATCGTCGCCAGGAAGCCGACGCGGCCGAAGTTGACCCCGAGCACCGGGACGCCGGTGCCGAGGAACCGCCGCAGCGCCCGCAGCATCGTCCCGTCGCCGCCGAGCACGATCGCGAGGTCGGCGTCCTCGACGGCTCCGGCCGCACCGTCGCCGTGCTTCGCGACCTCCTCGTCCGGCAGGAGGAGCTCGACCCCACGCGAATCCGCCAGGGCACGCAGGCGCTCGAGTGCGCCGCCGATCGTCTCGGCGCGCCCGTGCGTGATCAGGGCGATCCGCTTCACCTCAGGCCGTCGCGTCGTCGATCCAGTGCTCGAGCTCATCCGGGAGCTCCGGCCGCTCGCGCTGCACGAGATGCAGGAAGAACTCGCGGTTCCCCTTCGGGCCGGGCAGGCCGGAGTCTACGACGCCCACGGGTTGCGCCCCCCAGGCCGGCGCCTCCCGCGCGACCTCCATCAACACGCGGCGCCAGACGTCCCGCTCGCGCACGACACCCCGCCTCGCCTCGCCGCGCGTCGCCTCGAACTGCGGCTTCACCAGCACGAGCGCCTCCCAACCGGGAGCCGCAAGCCGGAGCGCCGGCGGCAGCGCCTTGCGGACGCCGACGAACGAGACGTCGCAGACGACGAGCCCCGGCGCGAACGGCAGCTCCTCGAGGCCGCGCACGTTCACGCGCTCCAGCACCGTCACGCGCGGGTCCTGGCGGATGCGCGGGTGGAGCTGTCCGTAGCCGACGTCGAGCGCGATCACCCGGGCCGCGCCGCGCTGCAGCAGCACGTCGGTGAAGCCGCCGGTCGAGGCGCCGACGTCGAGCGCGTCGCATCCGCGCACGTCCACCTCCAGCGCGTCGAGGGCGTGGTCGAGCTTCTCGCCGCCGCGCGAGACGAACCGCGGCGGCTCCGTCACCGTCAGCTCGGCCGCGTCGTCCACCTGCTGGCCAGCCTTCGCGTAGCCGGGCACGCGGCCGGCGAGGACGAGCGCCTGCGCCTGCGCGCGGCTCTCGGCGAGCCCGCGCTCGACGAGCAGGACGTCGACCCGCTTCTTCGCCATCACGGGAGCGGGTCGTCCGCGACGGACAGCACCGCGTCCCAGGCGAGCTCCGAGGCGACGACGCCGAGCGCGGTCGTGTCGAGCAGCGGGTCGCTCTCGACCGCGCCGGTCGAGACGGCGAACAGCACGTCGCCGTCCTCGAGCGCGTGGAACGGCTGGATCGCGCGGGCCATCGACGCGTGCACCTGTCGGCCGAGCGTGCGCAGCTGCCGCTGGTCGAGGCGCAGGTTCGTCAGGACGACGGTCAGCGTGGTGTTCCCCGGCGGCGGCCGCACGGCGGTGCCGCCGGCGAGCCGCTCCTCCAGTCCCGGCACGAGCCGCCGGCGCAACCCGGTGGCCCGGTCGTGGTGGCCGCGGACGACGTTCCCGTCCCGGTCGACAATCGCGCCGATCGCGTTGACGACGGTGAAGACCGCCACCTTGGTCTCGCCGAGCTGGCGAAAGGCGCCGCCCTGGCCGGCCGGCTCACCCTCCTCGTAGGCGAACACCTTCCCGGCCGTGGCGGACCTCCCGGCGCCGCGGCGACCGAGCGGGAAGGCGCCCGGCCGGGCTGTCCGCACGGCGGCGCGGCCGAGCTCCTTGTCGGGGTAGACCGCGTTGTCGCGGCGGCCCCAGTCGAAGACGATCGCGCCCGCGACGAGCGGGATCTCGCGCCACCCGGTGCGGTAGTCGCGCGCGGCGAGCAGCTCGGCCGCGACGCCGGCGGCCGCCTCGAGTCCGTACAGCGACCCGCCGGCGAGGCAGATCGCGTCGACGAGGTCGAGGCCGGCGCCGCTCGTCGCCGGCGAGCCGCCGCGGACGTCGATCGCGAGCGCGGCGGTGTCCGCGAACGCGAACACGGTGCAGCCGGTCGGCCCTTCGTCGTACTCGGCGACGCCGATCTCGAGGCCCGGGAAGTCGACGCGGAGCTCGGGGCCGTCGAAGGAGGTACGCGGCCGAAGCTCGGCCGTGTCGTTGCTCAGCCGCGCCACTACGAGGTGCGCGCGGCGAGCCCGGCGACGATCTCGGACAGCACCGAGGTGTCCGCCGAGATCTCGCCCAGCCGCGCCTGCGCCCGCTCGGCCGCCTCGTCGGCGAGCGCCCGCGCGCCGCCGGCGCCGCGCTCGAGCACGTAGCCGTCCTCGTCGAGGATGTCGTCGACCACCTGGAAGAGCAGGCCGAGCTCGGCGCCGAACGCCCGCCACGGCGCCTGCTCGCGCTCGGGCACCTCCGCCGCCCAGAGCCCGAGCCCGACGGAGGCCGCGAACAGGCAGCCGGTCTTCAGCCGGTGCAGCGAGGCAAGGTCGGCCGCCGTGCCGGTGATGTCGAGGTACTGGCCGCCGATCATGCCGAGCGTCGCCTGCGCCAGCTCGCGCGCCACCGCCGGAGTCGGGTACGAGAGCGCGAGCCGGAACGCCTCCGCCAGCAGGGCGTCCCCGGCGAGGATGCCGACCGCCTCGCCGTAGCGCTTCCAGGTCGACGGGTGACCGCGGCGCTCGGCGTCGTCGTCGAGCGCCGGCAGGTCGTCGTGGACGAGCGAGAACGTGTGCACGAGCTCCAGCGCGGCCGCGGCGGGGAGCGCGGACTCCGCGTCGCCGCCGGCCGCCTCGGCGGTCGCCAGGCAGATCACCGGCCGGACCCGCTTGCCGCCGACCGCGATCGAGTAGCGCACCGACTCCGCCTGGCCGCCGAGCTCCGGCGTCAGCGCCAGCTCGCCCAGGTACGACTCGACCGACGCGCGCAGCTCCTCGTGGGTGCTCACGATTCCGCCGCCCGCTTCGCCTGCTGGAGCTGCACCTCGACCTCCTTCGCGATCTCCGAGAGCTGGGTCAGGATCTCGATCGCCGCGTCCGGGTCCTTCGTCTGCTCGAGCCGCTCGCGCGTCCGCTCCAGGCGGTCGAGCAGCTCCTCCGCGTTCCGCAGCCGTTCCTCTGCCGACTCGCTCACGCAGCCTCCTTGACGATTCGTCCCAGTATCCCGTTCACCAGCCTGCCCGCGTCCTCCGAGGAGTATCGCTTGGCCAGCGACACCGCCTCGTCGATCGCCACCTCCGCCGGCACGTCGCCGCGGTCGAGCTCGAGGATCGCCATGCGCAGGATGTTGCGCTCGAGCGCGCCGAGCCGGTCGGCCGTCCACTCGTCCGCGGCGGCGGTGATGCGGTCGTCCAGCTGCTCGTGCTCCTCGACGACGGCTTCGGCGAGCTCCTGCGAGAACGGGTCGACCTCGCCGTCGTACAGCGAGGCCAGCTGCTGGCCGGTGACGTCCCACTGGTAGAGCAGCACGAGCGCCGTCCGGCGGGCGGCGCGGCGGCCGGCCACTACGAGACCTCCTCGAGCGAGATGTCGACGCGCTCGACCTCGAGGCCCGAGACCTGCCCGAGCGCCTCGGCCACGCGCTCCTGCACCGTCCGCGCCAGCTCGGCCAACGGCACGCCGTACTGCGCGCCGAGCTCGAGCGTCACCGCTGCCCGGCCGTCGCCGTGGCGGATCTCGATCGAGCGCTTCGGCCGGCGCACGCGCGCGCCGTCGACGCTCCGTGCAGCACGCGCCACGAGCTCCGTCAGCGCCCCGGCCGTGACCGTGACGGCGCCCTCGGGCGTGCGGAAGACCAGCGGCTCGGTCACGAGCCGACGATCGCCGGGAGCCGGTCTGCCGCCTCGGCCAGGAAGCCGGTCGAGTAGCGGCCGCTCGAGAACTCCTCGCTGCGGAGGATGTCGATCGCGAGCTCGCGCGTCGTCGGCACGCCCTCGAGCACGAGCTCCCCGAGCGCGCGCAGCATCCGGTCGATCGACTGCTCCCGCGTCTCGTCCCACGCGATCAGCTTGCCGAGCAGCGAGTCGTAGTGCGGTGGCACGAGATAGCCGTCCTCGACGTGCGTGTCGAGCCGCACGCCGGGGCCGAGCGGCGGCCGCAGCCGCGAGACGAGCCCGGGTGCGGGCGCGAAGTCCTTGCGCGGGTCCTCGGCGTTCAGCCGCACCTCGATCGCGTGGCCGCGTCGCGGCGCGCGCCCGGCGTGCGCGAGCGGCTCGCCCGCGGCAATGCGGAGCTGCTCGCGGACGATGTCGATCCCGCTGACCAGCTCCGTGACGGGGTGCTCCACCTGCAGCCGCGCGTTCAGCTCGATGAAGTAGAAGCTCCGGTCGGGCCCGAGCAGGAACTCGAACGTGCCGGCGTTGCGGTAGCCGATCGCCCGGCACGCGCGTTCCGCCGCGGCCTCCATCTGCTCGCGCGTGGCGTCGTCGAGCGCCGGCGACGGCGACTCCTCGACGAGCTTCTGGTGGCGCCGCTGGATCGAGCACTCGCGCTCGCCGAGGGTGAGGACCCCGCCGTGACCGTCGCAGAGCACCTGGATCTCGACGTGCCGCGCCGGGGAGACCGCCTGCTCGAGGTAGAGGCTGCCGTCGCCGAACGCGGCCTCGGCCTCGAGCGCGGCCATGCCGTAGGCGGAGTCGAGCTCGTCCGGGTCGCGCACGAGGCGCATGCCCTTGCCGCCGCCGCCCGCCGAGGCCTTCAGCAGCACCGGGTAGCCGACCTCGTCCGCGGCGGCCCGCGCCTCCTCGACCGACGTCGCGTCCTCGGTGCCCGGGACGAGCGGCACGTCCGCGGCACGCATCTCGCGCTTGGCCTCGACCTTGTTGCCCATCCGCGCCATCACGTCGGCGGTCGGGCCGATGAAGACCAGGTCGTTGTCGGCGCACGCCTCGACGAACGCCGGGTTCTCGGAGAGGAAGCCGTAGCCGGGGTGAACGGCCTCGCACCCCGTCGTGGTCGCGGCGGCGACGAGGGACGGGATCTTCAGGTAGCTCTCGGTGGCCTGCGCCGGGCCGACGCACACGGCGCGGTCGGCGAGCCGCACGTGCAGCGAGCCCTCGTCGGCGGTCGAGTAGACGGCGACCGCCTCGACGTCGTTCTCGTGGAGCGCGCGGATCACGCGGACGGCGATCTCTCCGCGGTTGGCGACCAGGACTCGCTTGAACATCGGCTAGAGGGCGTCGAGCGGCGGCGGCCCGACCGGCTCGAGCTCGAACAGCAGCTGCCCGAACTCGACCGGCTCCGCGTTGCCGACGTGGATCACCCGCACGATCCCGGCGGTGTCCGCCTTGATCTCGTTCATCAGCTTCATCGCCTCGAGGATGCAGAGCGTCTGGCCGGGCGCGACCGTGTCGCCCTCCTCCACGTACGCCGGCGCGCCGGGCTGCGGCGCCCGGTAGAAGACGCCGACCATCGGCGCCTCGACGCGCACGAGGCCGTTCGACGCCGGCCGTGGAGCCGGCGGCAGGTCGAGCTCGTCGCCCGCGGCGAGCGGAGCCAGCCGGGCCTCGAGCGGCTCCGGCGTGCGGCGCACGGAGACGCGCATGCCGTCCTCCTCGATCGTCACCTCACCCACGCCCGACTCCTGGACGATCCGGACGAGCTCGCGGATCCGCTCCGCCCGCGCCTGGTCGACCCCGCCGGCGGCGAGGCTCTCGCCGCCGCCTGCGCGGCCGCGAATCGCCTGCAGCAGCGGCTCGGCTTCCTCGCCGAAGAGCGCCAGCAGGAGCAGCTCCTCCTCGCTCGACGCGAGGCCCTTGGCTTCTTCGCGCAGCGCCTCCAGGTCGACCGGCGCCTCCTCGTCGGGCGCGCCGCCGGAGAGCGCGACCGCGCGCTTGACCGTCGCGTCGAGCGGCCCCGGCGGGCTGCCGTAGCGGCCCTCGATCAGGGCGCGGAGCTCGTCGACGACCGTCTGGTAGCGGCTCGCCGAGAGAACGTGCAGCAGCGCCTGCGAGCCGAGGATCTGGCCGATCGGCGCAGCGATCGGAGGCCAGCCGACCTCCTCGCGGATCTTCGCCAGCTCGTCGAGCACGTCGTCGAGCCGGTCGCCCGCGCCGACCGCGCGGAGGTGCGAGTCGAGCGACGCGACGAGGCCCGGCGGCACCTTGTGCTCGGCCGCCCGCACGGCGATGCGCGGCGCGAGCGGCATGACCGGCTCGTCGCCGATGTGCTCGTCGACGAGCTCCGACGCCTCCCACAGCCGCTCGACGTCGACGCCGGTGTCCATGCCGAGCCCGGCGAGCGCCGTCGCCAGCGCCTCGCCGGAGATGCGGTGGACGGTCAGCGCGACCGGGTAGACCGCGCACGCGATCAGGTCGGCGCCAGCGCGCGACGCCTCGAGCCCGGCGGCGAGCGCGTTGCCGCCGGCGCCCTGGCAGTAGAGGCCGACCGGAAGCCCGCTCGCCTCCTGCAGCGTCGTCACGAGCTCCTGCGCCCGCTGCGGCTGCAGCGAGCTCGACGGGTCGTGCAGCAGCACCCGGGACGCGCCGAGGTCGGGCAGCTTCCGCGCCTGCTCGACCAGCGCCTCGGTCTCGTTCGTGTAGCCCGAGCCGAAGACGAGCCCCGCGTCGAACTCCTTGCCCGCAGCCGTGATCGCGCGGCCCGCCTCGCGCAGGTTCTCGACGTCGTTCAGCGGGTCGTGCAGGCGGAAGACCTGGATCCCGCTCTCCGCCGCCGACGCCACGAAGCGGCTGACGAACTCGCCGCCGACCGGCCGCGAGCCGACGAGGAAGCGGCCGCGCAGCGCCAGTGCGAGCGGCGTCTCGGTGCGGGCGTTGAGCGCGCGGATCCGCTCCCA
>DASSMZ010000058.1:0-2970 GCA_035688325.1 Gaiellaceae bacterium | reverse complement strand
GGGCGACGGCGCCCGCTCTTCCGCGAGCCATTGCGAGCTCGTCTCGATGTCGGCGCTGCTAACCCGGCGGCCTCACCCCCCTGTAGAGACCGTCGGCCTCGGCGACCGCGCCTGCCAGCTCGAGCTCCGCCAGCGCAGTCGCGACGGCGGCGGCGTCCATGCCCGTCGCGCCCACGAGCTCGTCCACCCCGCTCGGCTCGCTCGACAGGGCCGTCAGGACGCTAGTCGCCGCTTCTCCGAGCGGCGGCCCCGTCTTCTCCCTAGGCTCGACACCGAGCGCTTCGAGCACGTCGCCGGGCTCCGTCAGCGGCGTCGCGCCGAGCCGCAGGAGCGCGTTCGTTCCGCTCGAGAGCGTCGAGGTGATCTCGCCGGGTACCGCGAACACCTCGCACCCGGCCTCGAGTGCGAAGTCGGCGGTGATGAGCGCGCCGCTCCGTTCGCGCGCCTCGACGACGACCGTGGCGGCTGCGAGCCCGGCGATGATGCGGTTGCGCGCCGGGAAGCGCCAGGGCGCAGGCTCGACGCCCGGGGCGTACTCCGAGACGACGAGACCACGCTCGCAGATCCGCGCCGCCAGCTGTGCGTGCGCGGCCGGGTAGTCTCGGTCGACGCCGCAGCCGAGCACCGCGACGGTCGGGCCGCCCGCCTCGAGCGCGCCGCGGTGGGCTTCGCCGTCGACGCCGCGTGCGAGCCCGCTGACGACGAGTAGACCGCCGGCTGCGAGCTCGCGCCCGAGAAGCCGCGCGACCTGCGCACCGTACGAGGAGCACGCGCGCGCACCGACGATCGCGACCGCCGTCGCCGCCAACAGGTCGACGGAGCCGGCGCCCCGGAGGAACAGCCCCGGCGGCGGGTCGTGGAGCTCGCGCAGGAGCGCCGGGTACCCGCTCTCGCTCCGGCCGACGAAGCGAAGCCCGCTCGTCCGGAGCTTGGCGCGGTAGGCGTCCTCGTCGAACCGCCGGCGGAACCGCTCGAACTGGCGCTGGCGCGGCTCGTGCACGACGTGGGCGCCGGTCTCGGCGGCGAACGCAGCCAGCACGAGGTCGCTCACGGCGCTCCCAGCTCCCTCGGCGAGCGGTAGGAGAGCGCTTCGGCCACGTGCTCGGGCCGCACCTCGGTCGCGGCCGCGAGTAGCGCCGCGGTTCGCGCGACACGGGCAACCCGCGCGCGGCCACGGGCGGACAGCGGCAGGCGTTCCACCGCCCGCGAGAGCAGCTCGTCCGCGGCGGCGGAGCGGCGGAGCGGATCGCCGCGCGCCCGCTCTCGCGCTCGACCGACCCGCTCCCGTACCGCGCTCGACGCTTCGCTCGGTGCGCCCGCGAGCTCGCGCGCCCGCGGTCGCGGCACGCTTACGACGAGGTCGAAGCGATCGAGCAGCGCGCGTGAGAGCTTGTCGCGGTACGCGGCCAGTCGCGCCGCCGAGCAGGAGCACTCGGCCGCCGGATCGCCGCGCGCGCCGCACGGACACAGGTTCATGGTCGCGACGAGCTGGAAGCGCGCCGGGAAGACGATCTTGCCGCCCACGCGCGCGATCGAGACGGCGCCGTCCTCGAGCGGCTGCCGCAGCGCCTCGAGGGCGTTGCGCGGGAACTCGGCCAGCTCGTCGAGGAACAGCACGCCGCGATGGGCGAGGCTCGCCTCGCCGGGCCGCGGCGAGGAGCCGCCGCCCACGACCGACGCGACCGACGCGGTGTGGTGCGGCGCGCGGAACGGCGGCAGCGTGACGAGCGGCCGGCCCGGCGGCAGGAGGCCCGCGACGGAATGGATGCGCGTCACCTCGAGGGCCTCGTCCGGCGGCAGCCGCGGCAGGATCCCGGGAAGCCGACGTGCCAGCATCGTCTTCCCGGTGCCCGGCGGCCCGCCGAGCAGCAGGTTGTGCCCGCCCGCGGCCGCGAGCTCGAGCGCCCGGCGCGCGCGTTCCTGCCCGCGGACGTCGCGCAGGTCGGGCGCCGCCGGCTCCGCGCGGTTCCCGTTCACGTGAGCGGCGATCGGGTCGGGCGGAGGCGGCTGCCACTCGCCGCGCAAATAGGCGACCGCCTCCGCCAGGTGGTGCACCGGCACGGGCTCGATGCCGGCGAGCGCCGCTTCCGCCGCGCACTCGGCCGCACACAGCAAGCGCGAGAGGCCCGCCTGCCTCGCCCCCTCGGCCGCCGCGAGCACGCCGCCGACCGGCCGCAGCCGGCCGTCGAGGGCGAGCTCGCCGACGGCGGCGTGTCCGCCGAGCGACTCCGGCGGGACCTGCCGTGACGCCGCGAGCACCGCCAGCGCGATCGGGAGATCGAACCCCGAGCCTTCCTTGCGCAGCTCCGCGGGCGCGAGGTTGACCGTGATCCGGCGCGTCGGCCACTCGAGCTCCGCCGACGCGATGCCCGAGCGCACACGCTCCTTCGCCTCCTGGCAGGCGCGGTCTGCGAGGCCGACGATCGCGAACGCCGGCACACCGAGCTGGAGGTGGGCCTCGACCTCGACGCGACGGGCGTCGAGCCCGACGAGCGCGTGCGTGACGGTGCGTGCGAGCACATCGCCACGCTAGGCAGGGGGCGCGCGCGTGTCCGTGCCGTCTCTGTGCCGAAAGTGGAACGTCTAGGCGCGTGCGACGAGCACGTCCTCGAAGAACTCGCCGGCCCGCCGGCCGGTGCGCCGGTTCACGTGCCGCCGGTAGCGCTCCTCCAGCCGGAGGCCGGCCCGCTCCAGGATCTCCGGGTACAGCTCGCGGCGGTCGTTGATCACGATCACCACCGGCGCTCCCGGCCGCAGCGCCCGCCGCACGTTCGCGAACACCGCGGCCACGCCTTCGACATACGCTGCGAGCGCCGCACGCGACGAGCCCTTGCCGAGCTCGAGCTCGCGGAACTGCTCCAGCCCGAGCAGCTCGTACGCGTAGCGGTGCTGCTCGTGGTAGTCGATCAACCCCGGGTACGGCGGCGAGGTGACGACGCCGTCGAAGCGGCCGCCGAAGTCGAGCTCCCG
>DASSMZ010000011.1:0-11861 GCA_035688325.1 Gaiellaceae bacterium | reverse complement strand
GCGATCTTCTCGAGCTCGAGCGCGATGTCGAGCAGCGGGTTGCGGCCCGTGACCTCGAAGACGTCGTCGGCGACCTGCTTGATGATCTTCGCCCGCGGGTCGTAGTTCTTGTAGACGCGGTGGCCGAAGCCCATCAGGCGTCCCTCCCCCGCCTTCACGCGCTCGACGAAGGCAGGGATCGCATCGACGCTGCCGATCGCCACGAGCATGCGCAGGACTTCCTCGTTCGCGCCGCCGTGCAGCGGCCCGTAGAGCGCCGCGGCCGCACCGGCCATCGCGCTGTACGGATCGACCTTGCTCGACCCGATCGAGCGCATCGCGTTGGCCGAGCAGTTCTGCTCGTGGTCTGCGTGCAGGATGAACAGCACCTCGAGCGCACGCTCCAGCGCCGGCTCGGCGTGGTAGCGCGGCTCGGCCATCCGGAACATCATCGAGAGGAAGTTGGCGGTGAAGCCGAGGTCGTTGTCCGGGTACACGTAGGGCAGCCCGCGGCTGTGCCGGTACGACCAGGCGGCGATCGTCGGCACCTTCGCGATCAGGCGGACGACCTGCTGCATCCGCACCTCCGGGTCGTCCACGCGCGCCGCCTCCGGATAGAAGGTCGAGAGCGCGCCGAGCATGCTGACGAGCATCCCCATCGGGTGCGCGTCGTAGCGGAAGCCCTCCATCAACGCCTTCACGTTCTCGTGCAGGAACGTGTGATAGGTGATCTCGTTCGACCAGTGCGCGAGCTCGCCGTTGTCCGGCAGCTCGCCGTGGATCAGCAGGTAGGCCGTCTCCAGGTACGTGCTGCGTTCTGCCAGCTGCTCGATCGGATACCCGCGGTAGCGCAGGATGCCGGCGTCGCCGTCGATGAACGTGATCTCGCTGCGCACCGAGGCGGTGTTGAGGAACGCCGGGTCGTAGCTCATCAGGCCGGCTTCCTTCATCGCCGTGGCGCGGATCGCGCCGTCCTCGATCGGTGCCTCGAACGTCTTGCCGGTGCGGTTGTCGGTGATGGTCAGCGTCTCGGGCACGACTCTCCCTCCTCCGGTGCTCGCTCCATGCGGCGCATGGTGATTCCCGCGCGGCGGGTAGCAATCCGTCCCGTTCCTGATTCGCCTGCGGCGAACTACGGAACCGTTGGGCCGGAGATCTCGGCCCCGAGTCGGGGCGGGCCGCACCGGGTGCACGCAGCGCACCCGTAGCGCGGCCCTCCACCCCTCGCTCAGCTCCCGCCGGACTCCTGCTCGTCGGCGCCGGCCTCGGGCTCCTCGGCTCCTTCGCCCTCGCCGCCGCGCGATCGCAGCATCCCGGCCGCCGCACCTGCCGCGGCGCCCGCGACCGCACCGGCCGCCGCTCCGACGGCCGCGTCCTTCGCCGCGTCGCCCATTCCGGACGCTCCGCCCTGCTCCTGCTCGGCGCCTTCGTCCTGCTGCTGAGCTTCGTCCTCCTGCTGCTGCTGCTCGTCGTCCGCCATCCGTGCCTCCCGTCGTCGACAGTGAGGCTCTCGGATCCCCGACGCCGAGCGATTCAAACGCGAATCAGTACGTGCGCTCGGCCGGCTGCCACTTCGTGATCGTGACCGGCTTCCAGCCGAGCTCCGGAGCGGCGTCGCGCCAGCGGACGATCGAGTGCCTGAGGAAGTGCTCGTCGTCGCGCTGCGGGTAGTCGGCGGGCCGCGAGTGCGCCCCGCGGCTCTCCTTGCGCGCGATTCCGGCCTCGAGCATGCACGCCGCGAGGTCGAGCAGTGACCCGAGCTCGAGCGCCTGCGTCAGGTCGTTGTTGAAGACCCGGCCCTTGTCCTCGACGAGCACGTTCGCGTAGCGCTCGCGCAGCGCGGCAACCGTCTCGCGCTGCTCGAGCATCCGCCGCTCGTCGCGGAAGAGCCCGAAGTTGCGGTGCATCGAGTCGGCGAGCTCGTTGCGGATCGTCCACGGGCGCTCGCCGTCGGTCCGCGACAGCAGCCGGTCGAGCTCGCGCGCGGCGTCGGCCTCGAGCGAGTCCGGCACGGTCACCGTCGTGTGCTGGAGCGCCCATTCCGCCGCGGCGTTGCCCGCACGCCGGCCGAACGTGATCGTCTCCATCAGCGAGTTGCCGCCGAGCCGGTTCGCCCCGTGCACCGAGACACACGCCGCCTCGCCCGCGGCATAGAGCCCCTCGAGCTCGGTGCGCCCGTCGACGTCGGTGTCGACGCCGCCCATGTGGTAGTGCGCGCCCGGCCGCACCGGGATCGGCTCGCGGATCGGGTCGATGCCGAGGTACGTCGTCGAGACCTCGCGCGTCCCCGGCAGCCGCTCGTTGATCCGCTCGGCGCCGAGGTGGCGCAGGTCGAGCAGCACCGACCCGTTCACGCCGCGGCCCTCGTCGATCTCGGTCTGCTCCGAGCGCGAGACGACGTCGCGCGACGCGAGCTCCATCGCGTTCGGCGCGTAGCGCTTCATGAAGCGCTCGCCCTCCGAGTTGAGCAGCGTCCCGCCCTCGCCGCGGCAGCCCTCGGTGATCAGGATCCCCGTCGGGTACAGCGTCGTCGGATGGAACTGCATGAACTCGACGTCCTTCAGCGGCACCCCGGCGTGGAGCGCCATCGCCGAGCCGTCGCCGGTGCAGGCCCAGGCGTTGGTCGTGCCCGCGTAGAGACGGCCGGAGCCGCCGGTCGCGATGATCACCGTCTTCGCGCCGATCGCCTGCAGCCCGCCGTCGAGCAGGTTCCACGCGATCACGCCCTGGCAGCGGCCGTCGTCGACGATCAGCTTCCAGCCGTAGAACTCCTCGTAGACCTTGAGGTCGCGCTTGAGCAGCTGCTCGTAGCAGACGTGCAGGAGCACGTGTCCGGTGATGTCGGCCGAGTAGATCGCGCGCGGGCTGGCGGCGGCGCCGAACGGGCGCTGCGCGATCTGCCCGTGCTCGTCGCGCGAGAAGATGCACCCCCAGCGCTCGAGCTCGTAGATGTCGCCGGGCGCCTCGGCGGCGAAGACCTCGATCGCGTCCTGGTCGCCGAGGTAGTCGGAGCCCTTGACCGTGTCGAAGGCGTGCGACTCGGGCGAGTCCTCGGCGGCGTTGCCGAGCGCCGCGTTGATGCCGCCCTCGGCCGCGCCGGAGTGGCTGCGGGTCGGGTGGAGCTTGGAGACGAGCGCGACGTCCGCGCCGGCGTCGTGCGCCGCGATCGCCGCCCGCATGCCAGCGAGCCCGGCTCCGAGCACCAGCACGTCGTGCTTCGCGATCACGACGTCGAGCCTATCGCGCCGCGCGCGTGTGACCGCGTCCGTGAGTTCCCTGGCGGTTGTGCAACCATCCCGGCGTGAACCGGCGGCTCCTCCTCGCGATCGCCGGCGCGTTCGCGTCGCTCCTGTTCGCGCCGGCAGCACTCGGCGGCATCGCCGAGGTCCGCGACGCGCAGGGCGACCTGGTCGCGCAGGCGGGCGTCGGCTCGTACGCCTCCGCGAACGACGGCGGCTGGTCGCTCCGCTACGACGCGGCCTCGCGGAGCTCGCAGGGTGTCTCGCTGAGCGGGGTGTCGCTCGCCGGCGGCGCGGTGTACGCCGAACGGATCTTCGTCCCGGCGCACGGCCTGCGCGGCGCGCGGGTCGTCGGCCTGACCGTGAACGGGAAGGCGACGCCGGCGACGCCGAACTCGCTCGTCCCGCTCGGGCCGGCCAGCTACCTGGTCGTGCTGCAGGAGGCGGTCGTTCCCGGCGAGGGCAGCGGCGTGGTCGGCCTGCGCCTCGTCGCCGGCGACTCGTCGCTCGGCCTCGACCCGGGCTCGCAGGTGCTCGTCGGGCTCGCACGCGCCGCACTGCCGCCGCAGCACCGGGCGCATCGCAGCGCCCAGCTCTCCTGGTTCGCGCTCGGCGTCGGGGGCCACGGCGCCGAGACGAGCGACCCGGGCCTCGACGAGCAGCTGCTCGGCCTTCCCACGAACGGGTCGATCGGCGCCAAGGCGGTCCGGATCGCGATGCAGTACCTCGGCGTTCCCTACCTCTGGGGCGGCACCGACCCGATCACCGGCTTCGACTGCTCGGGCCTGACGATGTACGTCTACGCCCAGCTCGGGATCCAGCTGACGCACTACACCGGCTCGCAGTTCTACGAGGGCGCCCGCGTGCCGAGCTGGGATCTGCAGCCGGGCGACCTCGTGTTCTTCGAGCCGAGCCCGCGCGGGCCGCAGCACGAAGGGATGTACATCGGCGGCGGCGAGTTCATCCAGGCGCCCCACACCGGTGACGTCGTGAAGATCTCGTCGCTCTCCGAGCCGGGCTACGCGTTCGGCTACGTCGGCGCGGTCCGGCCGTTCGGGACGTAGGACGGCGAGCCAGGCCGAGGCCCGGCCCGCCGCAGGCGCGTGATGTTCTCTTGGAGGGGAGAGCATCCTGTGCGCGCGCTGATCGTACCGCGCCCTCGCTCGGCAATGACGCGCAGATTCAGGTGATTTGCGGCAGCTTTGCCCTGGTGCAACGATTGGCGCGTGAAGGTGCGGCCCGTGTGGCTCCTGACGCTGCCGATCCTGCTCCTCGGCGAGACCGGCGGGCACGCAGTCGTCGCGCGCCTGCTCGACCCGGACGAGCCCCGGCACGGCCTGCTCGGCCTCGCACCGCTCGCCGCCGTGCTCGCCGGCCTGTCGCTCGTTGCGCTCGCGTGGCGGACGGCGACGTCGGCGCGCGCGCAGGCCCAGCCGCTGCCGTCCTGGCGGCTCGCGGCCGTCCCCGCGCTGGCGTTCCTGGCGCAGGAGCACGTCGAGCGTTTCGTCTCGGACGGACGTGTGGGCTGGCTCACGGCGGCCGACCCCGCCGTCCTCGCCGGCCTCGGGCTGCAGCTCGCGGTCGGCGCAGCCGCCCTCTGGCTCGCCCGCTCGCTGCTGCGCGCCGCCGACCACGTCGCGTGGTCGCTGTCCCGGCGCGGCCGGCGTGAAGCTGTCGCGCGGTCCCGCGCCGACGCGTGGGCGCCTGAGCCTGCGCGGCTCCGGCTCCCCGTGCTCGCCTCGAGGCACGCCGGCCGTGCTCCGCCCGCCGCCGCGTAGGCGCCACGACGCAGCGACAACCGCGGAACGAGAGGAGCTTCACGTGACAGAGACCACCGACATCCGAACCCCGGCCTCGTCGGACCTGGACGCGCTCGCGGCCGCGCTCGCCGAGCGGCTCCGGCTGAGCGGGCCGTCGCCGTGGATGACGACGGCCGAGGCGGCCGACTACATGCGCGTCTCCGTCCGCTGGCTGCGGCAGCACCTGCACCAGGTGCCGCACAGCAAGGTCGAAGGGCGACTGTTCTTCAGCCGGCGCGAGCTCGACGCCTGGCTCGCGTCGAACCGCAGGAGCTAGGGGCCGCCCCGGCGCGGTATCGTCGCGCGGGTGCGCGAGCTGCACGTGGCCGGGACAGGGTCGTTCGCACTCGAGGTCGTGGAGTACGCGGAAGCGAACGGCGACCGAGTGATCGGCCTGCTGGAGCTGCTCGACGTCGCTCGCGTCGGCAGCCAGGTGCACGGGCTGCCGGTGCTCGGGCCGGAGCACGGCTCCGGCCTCGCGGCGATCGGGCTGGGCGGTCAGCGGCTCGAGCTCTGGGCGCGGCTCGCCGAGCACGGCTGGCGACCGGCACGCATCGTCCACCCGGCGGCGCACGTGAGCCCGTCGGCGGACATCGCGGAGGGTGCGCTCGTCGGCCCCGCTGCCGTCCTCGGCGCGGGTGCACGGATCGGGCCCCACGGGCTCGTCGCCCGGGGCGCGCTCGTCGGGCACCACGCCCGGATCGGCGCGGGAGCGGTGCTCAACCCCGGTGCGAACGTCGGCGGCAACGCGCGCATCGGCGACGGGGCGGCGCTCGGCATGGGCGCGACAGTCGTCAACGGCGTCGAGGTCGGCGCCGGCGCGGTCGTCGCCGCCGGCGCGGTCGTCGTCCGGCCGGTCGAGCCGGATACGCGGGTCCAGGGCGTGCCGGCCAGGCTCTTCTCGCCGGCGTGATCCGCCGCCGGCTCGCCCACGCGCTCGACCGCCGCTTCGAGCCGCTCCACCACAGAGTGGAACGGCTCGAGCAGGAGCTGCGGGACACGCGCGAGCGACTCGAGGACGAGCTGCGATACACGCGAATGCGACTCGACGCCGAGCTCTACCCCGCGCTCCGGATCCTTGCCGGGCGCGACGCGGAGAGCCGTCGGCTGCTCGCGGAGGCGCGCGCCAGCGACGACTACCGACTCGCCTGGGACGAGCCGGACCCGCTGGTGACGGTCATCCTGCCGACGCTCGGGCGCCCGGAGCTCCTGCGGACGCGCGCGCTGCCGGCGGTGCTGGGCCAGACGCACCGGCAGCTCGAGGTGCTCGTGCTCGGAGACGGGCCGAGCCCCGAAGCCGAAGCGGTCGTCCACGAGCTTGGCGACGAGCGCGTCCGCTGGACGCGCACGTCCCAGCGCTACGTCTACCCGGACGAGCACCGCCACTGGCTGGCGGCCTCGACGCTGGCGCGGAACGAGGGCTACCGGCTGGCGCGCGGGCGCTGGTTCTTCGATTTCGACGACGACGACTCGCTGCCGGCCGACGCGATCGCGTCGCTGCTTTCGGCCGCGCGCGCCAGCAGGGCGGAGGCCGTGCAGGGCGTGATCACGAGTCATGCGCCCGGTGGCTCGACCGAGCCGATCCGTGCGGTGCTCCCCGACCAGCTACCGCTGAAGGGAGCGCTCGTCCACGCGCACCTGCGCTTCTTCGAGCGCGAGCACGTCGCCTCCGCCCTCGCGGTCCCGGGCGACTGGTTTCGCGGCGAGCGGATGCTCCGCGCCGGGGTGTGCATCGAGCTGCTCGACCGTGTCACGTACGACTACTTCCCGTCCTCGCTGTGGCGTCGCGGCGGCTAGAGCCGGAGCTGCTCGCTGCGAAACGGACTGACGCGGCGTCGCCGCCGCGTCAGTCGTCGAGCTCCACGCCTTCGTGCGCGAGCTCGAGCGTCTCGATCGCGACGTCGTTGCCGAGCGCGCGCAGCTGTGGGCCTTCCCACTTCCTCGGCCACGCGCGGCGGACGATCCAGCGGGCGACCTCGGCCCGCTGCTCGTCCAACAGCACGATCGCGACCGTGCGGCGCGCGACGTTGCCCTGCAGGACGTCGCTCCACCATTCGAAGAGCGCCGCGTCGCCGGTGAAGCCGCGGCGCAGGACGACGGGCCCCCATTCGACCCGACCGGGAAGGAGACGAGCGGCGGACACCTTGTCGGTTCCCTCACGGTAGGCGACCGCCTCGATGCGGCCTTCCGGCAGGTCGGCCTCGCTGAAGCCGGCGATCGGGACGCCGTCGATCTCGACGCGGAAGTTGAAGTTCAGGTACGGGTCGTCACGGCGCTGGGGCATCGCGTGGAACCTCCAGGTAGGGGAAGTCGCGGTACGCGTCGAGGTCGTGGCGGACGGTGCGCGAGCGCCGCTCGCCCTCGTCCGAGCGCCACGAGATGCGCGCCTCGAGCTCGGTCGGCTCGCCCCGCGCGAAGAGCAGCGCCGCGCGGTCGAGGAAGATCCGGATCCTACGCCGCGGCGGCAGCAGCTCGAGGCGCTGGAAGATCCGCAGCCGGTCGATGCGCTTCTCGCCGCCGAGCCCGCGCAGCGGCCCGCCGAAGCGGACGCGCACCGCGTGCGCCGGGCGGAAGCCGAAGTTCTCGAGCACGAGGAACAGCAGGCCGTCCTCGAGCTCGACGTCGAGGATCACGTCCGCCTCGCGTGGCGGCCGGCGGTGCTCCGCGGCGGCTCCGGGCACGTGGCGATCCTCCTCGGTCACGGGCCGCGGCGCAAGAGGTCGGCCGCTCTCTCGGCCACCATCACCGTCGGCCAGTTCGTGTGTCCGCGGGGGACGCGCGGGATCACGGACGCGTCCGCAACGCGGAGGCCGGCGATCCCGTGGACGCGCAGCTCGGGGTCGACCACCGTCCCGAGCGCGCACGTCCCGACCGGGTGGTAGAGCGTGTGCGCCTTCGCCCGCATCACCTCGACGAGCTGCTCGTCCGACTGCGCCTCGGCGCCCGGCAGGAGCTCGGCCCGCACGTGCGGCGCGAGCGCCGGAGCGGCGAGGAGCCGGCGCGCGAGCCGCACCCCGTCGAGCAGCACGCGGGCGTCCGCCTCGGCGGAGAGGTACGCCGGGTCGATCAGCGGCGGCTCGAGCGGGTCGTCCGACCGGAGCGTGACACGCCCGCGGCTCTCGGGCTGCAGGACGATCGTGCCGATCGTGAGGCCGTGCTCCGGGGGCGGGGCCAGGCCTTCGTCCACGAACAGGACGGGAGCGAAGAGCAGCTCGAGGTCGGGCGCTTCGAGCTCGGGTTGCGTCCGGACGAGCGCGGCGGCCTCGGCGACGTTGGAGCTCAGCATCCCGCGCCGGAGCAGCAGGTAGCGAAGCACGTTCCCGGGCGACTCGGCCGCGTACAGCGTGTGCGTGCTCGTGGAGGTCGCCAGCACGCCGCCGACGAGGTGGTCCTGCAGATTCGCGCCGACGCCGGGCGCGTCCACGCCCGAGAGCAGGAGCAGCTGTGGCGAGCCGATCGCGCCGGCCGCGAGCACGACCTCCCGCCGCGCACGAACCACCTCGGTCCGGCCCTCGCGCTGCACCTCGACGCCGACGGCGCGGTCTCCGTCGAGGGCGACGCGCCTCGCGTGCGCGCGCGTGAGCACGGTGAGATTCGGCCGCCGCCGCGCCGGGCGGAGGTAGCCGTCCGCCGCGCTCCAGCGCCGTCCGCGCCGCTGGTTGACCGCGACGAGCGCCACGCCCTCGGGCTCCGGCGTGTTCAGGTCGCCCGCTGGCGCGATGCCGCACTCGACCGCGGCGTCCACGAACGCGTGCGTCAGCGGGCTCGGATCGCGCTGCGGCTCGACGGCGAAGGCGCCGACGCTGCGGTCGAAGTACGGCAGCACGTCGTCCCACGACCAGCCCGGGACGCCCCAGCCGTCGTAGTCGACCCGGTGGCCGCGCAGCGCGATCTGCGCGTTGATCGAGGAGCAGCCCCCGACCACCTTTCCGCGCGGGAACGCGATTTCGCGACCGTCGAGGCGCGGTTGCGCCGTCGTCGAGTAGCCCCAGTCGACCTCCGTGCGGTAGAGGCGCGAGAAGGCGGCCGGGATCCGGATCTCGCGGCGGCGGTCCTCGCCGCCCGCCTCGAGGAGCAGCACCGACGTGGCGGGATCCTCGCTCAGACGCGCCGCCAGCACGCACCCGGCCGAGCCGGCTCCGACGACGACGTAGTCCGCCTCCATCGGGCCATCTTCGCCGCTCAGCGCGAGGACTTCAGCGCCAGGATCCTCTGGTACGACGCCTCGAGGCTCGAGCGGTTCACGCGGCCCGTCCGCGCGGCGCGCAGGAGCGAGTTGAAGACGCTGCGGCTCGCGGCTTCGCTGCCCGTGACCAGGAGCAGGTCGGTGCCGGCGTTCGCGGCGCCGATCGCGAGGCCGTTCGGCGGGATCCCACGCGCGTGCGCCGCGCCTGACAGCGAATCGGTGATCGTCACGCCCCGGAAGCCGAGTCGTCCGCGCAGGAGCTGGGTCGAGATCGCGCGCGACCAGCCGGCGGCGTTCACCGGGTCCCACGCGTCGTAGATCGCGTTCGAGAGCATCACGAGCGGCACGCGCTGGGCGACGGCCTGCCGGTACGGCCTCAGCCCAGGCGCCAGCCGCGCCTTCGGCGCGCGGATCCGGACGACGTGGTGGTCGGTGTTCGCGCGCGCGAGGCCGAGCCCAGGGAAGTGCTTCATCGTGGCGAGCGCGTGGGACTGCGACACGCCGAGCGCGAAGGCGCCGGCAAGGCCCGTCGTCTCCGCGGCGTCGAACGACCAGGTGCGGCCCTGCCGGTAGACGAACGACGCCCGCGAGGCCGGCACGTCCGCGACCGGCGCGAGGTCGACGTCGATGCCCAGCGCCCGCAGGGCCGCGCCGGTGCGGCGGCCCTGGTCGACCGCCACGCCGACCGAGGCGGTCCGCGGCGGCGCGACCGTCGGCGGGATCCACGGCACCGTCTTCACCGACCCGCCCTCCTGGTCGACCGCGACGAGCAGCCGCGGCTGCCCGCCGGCTGCGGCCGCGGCGTGGAGCTGCCGCGTGATCGCCCGCAGCTGCGTGGCGCTCGAGAAGTTGAAGCCGTGGACGATGACGCCGCCGATCTGCCCGCGCCGGGCGCGGGCGAGGAGCGCCGGCGACGGCCTCGTGCCGGTCATCGACACGACCAGCTTCTGCCCGACCAGCTGCTCGAGCGTCGGCGCCGGCGGCTGCGCGCGCGACGCCCCGCCGGCTCCCGCGAGGAGCGCGGCGCAAACGGCGAGCGTCAGAGCTCGACGCCGAGGACGTCCAGCACCCGCCCCCACTCCGTCACCTCGCTGTCGCGCACGTAGCCGCCGCCCATCCGCTCGTAGAACCCTTTCGCGTTCGGCTCCGCCTCCCATTCGAGCCGCCGCGCGCCGAGCTCCCGCGCCCGGTCGGCGACGTGCTCGAACAGCAGCCGCCCGACGCCCCGGCCGATCCACGCGGGCTCGACCCAGAGATCCTCGAGCCAGCCGACCTCGCCACGCGGGATCAGCGCCGCCCAGCCGATGGGCTCGCCACCGGCCTCGGCGACGTAGAGCAGCCGCGTGCGTAGGCTGTCGGGCTCGAAGTCGCCGGCCTCCGCCCACTCCTCGACTCGCCGGCGGTCGTAGCCCCAGTACGCCTTCGCGTCGACGGCGATCTCGCGCAGGCGCGCGAAATCCTGCTCCCGCCCGTCCCGCACCGCCACGTCCACGCCGGCGAGCGTACAGCGAGGCCCCGTCGCCGGGGCCTCGCTGTCCGGGAGATGCGGGCGTCCGCTACTTCAACCGCAGCCGGTACGCGCTGCGGCCGTGCGTCGCGGCGTAGATCAGACGGTCGCCGTTCTTGCCGTCGGCGATGGTGAGCCCCGAGACGGCTGCCTGCGGCAGGCCGTCCGCGGCCTGGACCCAGGTCGTGCTCCCGTTCTGGAGCCGGTCGACGCCGAAGTCGGTCGACACGTACACGTCACCGGTCGCCGCGTCGAGCACCGCGTCGTTGATGGGCTGGTCGCCGAGGTCGTGAGAGATGTTCGTCCACGTCGCGGTGCCGGACGTCGGATCGAACACCACGTCGAACACGTGACCCGGCGTCGTCGGCGTGTTCGACTCGTAGCCCGAGAACGTGACGATCGCGTGGTTGGCGTTCGTCGGGTCGACGAAGATCGACGACACGGCACGATTCGGCTGGCTCGTCGTGTCGACGCGCGTGAACGTGACCGCCGCCGGGTTGGCGGCGAGCACGTTCCTCGAGACGAGCACGCGGCCGGCGCCGGTGCCGGCCCACATCGTCCCGCCGTCCTTGGCGCGCGCGAGCGCGCTGATCGTGCTACCGGTCTTCGTCGTCCCGAATGCACTTCCGGTGAGCGTCGACGTGCCGAGCCTCGGCCAGTCCGCAGCGGTGCCGCAGGCCCCCGTGTAGAGGAGGTCGCTCGGCTCCTCGCCGACCGCCGTGTTGCAGTGCTGCTCGAGGAACGAGCGATCGCCGCCCGCGTCCGTCGTCCGCCAGACGCTCTGCGCGCCGAGGAAGATCGTCTTCGTCTGCGCGGTGTCGAACAGCATCGGCGCACAGAAGCGAGTCGGCTCGGGCGGGGTCAGGTAGAAGAAGTCGTTGACCCACAGCCACGAGGTCGGATCGGCGTCGTTGTAGTTCACGTCGATGATCCCGTTCGTGTATTCGTGGAAGCGGAGGTGCGGGTTGACGGGGTCGAAACCGCTGTCGCAGCCGTCGCCGGTGAGCGGCAGCACCCACCGGGTCGAGCCGGTGTAGGACAGCGTGCCGTTGTCCTGCGTGCCGGACATCGCCGTGTCCGGCGTGTACGGGCTGACCGAGATGCTGTACATCTGGAGGTCTCCGAGCCCGGCGTTCATCACCTTCAGCTCG
>DASSMZ010000004.1:0-6223 GCA_035688325.1 Gaiellaceae bacterium | reverse complement strand
TGTACGAGAGGTTGAAGACGACGGTGTCGTTGTCGGTGGGCGTTCCGAGGTGCACGTCGGTGTAGATGAAGTTGCCGGCGTCGGAAGTCGTCCAGAGCACGCGTAGCCCGGCGAGCGCGAGCGGGTGCGTGGTGTGCAGGTAGTGCCCGGCGCCGCTACCCATCTGGAAGGTGCGCGCGGGGGAGAGCCTGCGCACGCGGACGTCGTAGTCGGTGCCGATCCAGGCGATCGAGTTCGTGTCCTGTGCGACAGCGTGGATCCGGCCGCGCTCGGTCACGATCGTCTTCGGCACCGGCCGCGTCGCCGACGGTGCAGCGCCGCCGCCGAGGAGCGTCAGCGCCGCGACCACCGCCAGGGTCCTGCCCAGCCCGCTCATCGAACCGTCACCGTCCGGATCCGGCCGTGGCCGTGGACGTTCTCGGCCCAGGCGATCCGGCGGCCCGCGATCGAGAGCCCGACTGGCGTCGCCGTTGCGCGGGCCATCAGGATCGACGTCCGCCCGCGCTGCAGGTAGATCGAGGAGCCGACCCGGAAGACGATCCCGCCGCTGCTCGTGGTCAGGGCCGTCGCCGCCGCGGAGAGGATCCCGCTGGTGCCGAGGTACGTTCCGTTGCGCGCGTCGTAGCGGAGGATCTCGCGTGCCCCTTCCGGGCGCTCGAGCAGCACCGTCAGCTTGTGCCCGCTCAGCGAGAGGCCTCGGACGAGTCCGATCAGCGGGATGCGCGCGAGCTGGTGGCCGGAGAGGTCGAAGACTTCGACCGGTCCGTCCTCGATCACACGCGGAAGCGGGCCTGCGGGCGAGGCCGGCGAGCGGGCCGGCGCGACGGCCACGCGTCCGGCGTCGACGGCGAAGAGCGCCGGCGGCGGGGCGGTGGGCACGGGCGACGGCTTCACGCCCGGCGCGACCAGCGAGACGTTCCCGCCGACCACCTCGATCGGGCAGGTCCCGAGGCACATCTCGCAGAGGCCGAAGGGCTCGTTCGGGCACGCCTCGTCGACCCAGCCGAAGGCGAGGGACGAGGGGCCGCCCGCGAGGCCGCTGAACCGCTGGCCGTCGCCGATGTTGCGCGCCCCTCCGCTCAGGAGCATGACTCCGGACGGCGCAGCGCCGAGGCCGCCGGTCGCGATCGCGGTCTCGTAGCTGTTGCCGCCGCTGTCCCAGGCCCACAAGGCGCGGGTTCCGGCGACCGCGAGCACGGAGCCGTAGGAGCGCTCCGGCGGGTCGACCCTGCCGACGACGACGCTCTTGCCGCCGGGCAGCCGTTCCATCCGGACACGGCCGTCGCTCGCGATCCAGGCGAGAGCCGAGGAGCTCTGCGCGAAGGCGTAGACAGGGCGGGTCGAGGCGACGAGCGTCTTCGGGGCGGGCGGCCTCGCCGTCGCGGCCGCAGCGCCGAGGACCATGACGAACGCGGCGAGGACCGAGGCCCAGGTGCAGAGCCGCTTCATCTAACCCACCTCCAGCGGAACGCTCGCACGCCGTCCTAGCGCGGGCATCCGCGGCTGCGCTGATCGCGCGTGCCCGAATCTACCGAGGGAGCGCTCGGTCCGCGCCTCGCCGAGGCGGCGGCCAACGAGAACGCCACTCTGCTCGCCAGGGCAGGTCGGTTGGCGCGCTGGTCGGCCCCGCCTTTGAGGGACGTGCGACCGCAGGGCGTGTCGATGTGACTTGCGTTTCCCACCTTTGGCGCGGTGGCATGCGCGGCCCGCCTGAAGTTGTCTCGCGCGTCGCCGACGCGCACGTGGCGCGGCTCCGCCAGAAGATCGAACGCGATCCGCGGCATCCGGAGCCCTTGCGGCACGTACGCGGAGTGGGGTACCGCTTCGTCCCCAGCGCCGACCGAGGCGTCCGCGGCTCCGCAATTCCCCGCAGGCACTCTCGCGCTGAACCCCGATGTGCCGATCCTCCGCGCGCCACGAGTGTGTGGTCGTGGCGTCGAAACCGCAAAGACGCGCTCGCAAGCGGGCCCGCACCGCCTCACCGCGGCGTGCTCCGACGCCGGCGGGCGCACAGCGGCCCGTCGTCGCGCCGAGGCCGCGGCGGACCGGCCGGCGCGCGATATCGGCGCGGCGCATCTACGCCTTCGCCTTCGGCGCGGCGCTGTTCGCGGCTGCCTTGCTGATCGCTCTCAGCCAGATCTCGGCGCACCGCGGCACGACTGCCACGCCCGCCCAGCCGTCGTCCGGGGTGATCGGCACCGGCGCCGCGAACGCCCTTTTCGGCGGCATCCCGCAGCACGGGAACGTGCTCGGGTCTGCGAACGCGCCGGTCACGCTGATCGAGTACGCCGACCCGCAGTGTCCTTACTGCGCCGTGTACGCCCGCGACGTGCTGCCGACGCTGGTGCGTGACTACGTCCGCCCCGGGAAGGTGCGGCTCGTCTACCGCGGGCTCTGGTTCCTCGGACAGGACTCGGGCGTCGCGCTGGCTACGGCGACGGCAGCCGGGCAGCAGCACCGCTTCTGGAACGTGATCGACCTCATCTACCGCAACCAGGGACCCGAGAACGCGTGGGTCAACGACCCGTTGCTGCGGAAGATCGTCGTCGCCGGGGGAGCCGACCCGCAGAAAGTGTTCGCCGCGCGCAACGGCCCCGCGGTGCTCTCCACGATCGACACGTGGTCGGCGCAGGCGCGGGCCGACGGGGTGAGCGGCGTGCCGGCGTTCTTCTACGGCCCCCGCGGGGCGCGGCCCAGCCGCCTCGCACTCACGGCGATCGGCGTGCCGGAGTTCCGCGTGGCGCTCGACGGAGCGTTGCGGGGATGAGCGAGCGCGCGTTCCGGCTGACGATCGCGGTGGTCGCGCTGGCGACCGTCGGGATCGCGGCCTACCTCCTCCAGGCCCACTACGCCGGTACTTCCGTCGTCTGCTCGACCGGCGGCTGCGAGACGGTCGCGCAGTCGCGCTACTCGGAGATCTTCGGCGTCCCGGTCGCGCTGATCGGCCTCGTCGGCTCGGTGGCGATCCTCGGCTCGCTCGCGATCCGCGGCGCCCTCGGCCGAGCGACCGGCCTTGCCCTGACGTTGTCGGGCCTGATCTTCGCCGCGTACCTGATCGCGGTGCAGGTGCTCGTGATCGGCGCCGTCTGCGAGTGGTGCGTCGCGAACGATGCGCTGATCGCGGTGCTCGCGCTGCTCGCGCTGTGGCGCGCTCGCAGCGCCGACGCGGCCGCGTTGCGGTTCGCGCTCCGCTAGCGGCGCTTCGCGAGCGCCTTCACGAGCCGGCGCTCGACGACGAACGCCGCCATGCTCATCAGGGCCCCGAGAAACGCGCGCTCCAGCCGCCGCCGCATCGTTCGAGCCTACAGCTCGAGGCCGCGCGTCCCGCTCAGATCGACGCGCGCCCGCTCACGGTCACGCACGATCGTGATCATCACGCTCTGGCAGTGGCGGCAGCGGACGACGACTCCGGGGCAGTCGACGTAGACGTCGAGCCGGGCCACCTCCTCGCGCGCGCCGCAGCCGGCGCACACGCACGGGGCCGCGGTCAGCTCGACGCCGAACAGCTCGAGCAGCAGCCCGCCGATCGCGTTGCCGTCGAGGGTGCGCGGGTCGGTCATCCCGTCGCTCCGAAGCGCTCGGTCCTGATCCAGGCGGGGTCGTAACCGAGCCGCACGAGCCCGTCGGCGGCGGCGTCGACGAACCGGGTCGAGCCGCAGACGTACACGCGCGGGCGCGCGTCCGCCGGGAACGCGACCTCGCGCAGGAGGTCGTCGTCGATGCGCCTCGAGTAACCCGTCCACCCGGCCGGTTGCGCGCGCGTGAGCGTGTACACGACCTCGGCACCCAGCGCCTCGAGCTCGTCGCGGTAGATCACGTCGTCCCACGTGCGCGACGAGTAGAGGAGCCGCATCGGCGCCGTCGCACCGAGCCGCGCCCGCCGCCGCGCCATCGCCGCCAGCGGCACCACGCCCGAGCCGCCGGCCACGAGCAGCACCGACTCTTCCTCGTCGCCGTCCCAGACGAAGTAGCCGCCGATCGGCCCCCGTACCTCGAGCACGTCACCGTCGCGCACGACGTCCACGAGGTACGGCGAGACCTCGCCGTCGTCGAGCCGCTCGACCGTGATCGCGAGCGGCTCGCCCGGGGCCGACGCGATCGAGTACGAGCGCTGCGCCTGGTAGCCGTCCTCGGCGGTCAGCCGGACGTCGAGGTGCTGGCCGGCGCGGTGGCCGCCCCAGCCGTCGGCCTCGAGCTCGAGCGTCCGCACCCGCTGGGTCTCCTCACGCGTGGCCGCGACCGTCGCCGCCAGCCACGTCAGTCGCCCCAGTACCGCTGTTCCTTCCACGGATCCCCGTACAGGTGGTAGCCGTTCTGCTCCCAGAAGCCGGGCTCGTCCTCGTCGAGGAGCCGCAGGCCGCGCACCCACTTGGCGCTCTTCCAGAAGTAGAGGTGCGGCACGAGCAGCCGCGCGGGGCCGCCGTGCTCGGGCTCGAGCGGCTCGCCGCCGTAGCGGTACGCGACCCACGCCTTGCCGCCGGTCAGGTCCTCGACGGGGACGTTCGTCGTGTAGCCCCCGTCGGCGAACGCGAGCGCGTAGTCCTTGTCGTGGTCGACGGCGCCGAGCAGCGTGTCCAGCGAGACGCCCTCCCAGGCCGTGTCGAGCTTCGACCACTTCGTCACGCAGTGGATGTCGACCGTGACCTCCTCGGTCGGCAGCGCCTGGAGCTCGTCCCAGGTCCAGCGCACCGGCTCCACGCCGGAGCCGTCGATCGTGAACGTCCACTCCTCGAGCTCCGTGTGCGGCGTCGGGCCGGCGGAGAGCACCGGGAAGTCGTCGGTCAGGTACTGCCCGGGCGGGACGCGGTCGGGCGGCCCGTCCTGGCGCCGCCCGCGGAATCCGCGCGAGATGATCGGGGTCACGAGGCCGCCAGCCCGGCGACCGTCTCCGGCAGGCCGTCCGCGTCCGCGACGGGCGCGAGCGAGCCGTCGGCGCCGACCGACCAGCCGTAGACGCGGCGGGCGTCGGCGTCGAGCGCGTAGAGGAAGCGGCCGTCGCCGGTGATCGCCTCGTCGCGAACGCCCTTGGCGCCGAGGTTCGTCGACGCGGCGACCGCCTCGAGCAGCTCGAGCGAGCCGTCGGCGCCGATCGCGTAGCTCGAGATCGTCCCGTCGCCGAAGTTGGTCACGTAGACGAAGCGGCCGTCCTTCGAGACCGCCGCCCAGCAGACCTCGCTGCGCGTGTCGGCGACCGACGCGCTGACCGGGCTCAGCCGGCCGCCGTCGAGCGAGTACGACGAGGCCGCTGCCGCGCCGACCTCGCCGCCGAAGGCCTCGGTCACGATCACCGAGCCGCCGGCGAAGCCGAACCCGTACGGCGTCGCGCCCGCGGACGGGATCGTCTGCGGCCCCTCCGCGAGGCCGTCGTCGTCGATCGTGAAGGTGCTGATGCTGTTCGTGCCGCGCTCGGTCACGACGAGGATGCGGCCGTCCGGGCCGAACGCGACCTGCGCCGGATCGGCGTCCGCCGCCAGCGGCCGGTCCGAGCCGGCGATCGGCTCGAGCGCCCCGCCCACGAGCGAGAAGCCGAAGATCGACGGCGTCCCGTTGTTCAGCACGTACGCGAGGTCGCCGGCGACTGCGACGCTGGTCGGGCTCGAGCCGCCGCTCGCGATACGCGCCTCGAGCCGCAGCCCGTCGGGCTGCACCGAGAAGAGCGACAGCTCGCCGCTGCCGGCGTTCGTCACGAGCAGCCGGTCGCCGCTCAGGACGACGGAGCTCTGCGAGGCGAGGTGCGGCTTCCCGCTGCCGCGGCCTCCGGTCTCGAAGCGACCGAGCGCCGACAGGCTGCCGTCCGCGGCGCGGTCGAACGCAACCACCTCGTTGCGCTCGGCGTCGTTCGTCTGCACGTAGATCCGATCCATCGTTCCCTCCCGCGACCCCTCGATTGTCCCCGATCAGTCACGCGAGGGCCAAGGGCGTTACGCCCTACCTGCGGGTGACGGCGATCAGGATCGGCACCAGCCGGCGGCCGGTCCCGGGCCGGAGGACGGTCACGTACGCCGTCGTCGGCGAGAGCGCCGTCGTCCAGAGCACCTTCGCCGTCAGCCGCGGCTTGGACGGGCACGGCACGCGCTCCCCCTGCTGGCTGTACCCGGGGTCGTGTCCCCGGTCCTGCCCTGCCAGCGGGCCGATGCGGTAGAGGACGCGGTCACGGCCCCCCTCGCGGGCGGGGCCGAGGACGAGCTCCTGCGCGCACCGGGACGAGCGGACGTAGAGCAGC
>DASSMZ010000003.1:0-4731 GCA_035688325.1 Gaiellaceae bacterium | reverse complement strand
AGCTTAGACGGCCGCACGGGCGAAGCCCGCACGGCCTCTCTGGTCGGCGCCGCCTAGGCGGCGCTTAGACGGCCGCACGGGAAAGCCCGCACGGCCTCTCTGGTCGGCGCCGCCAAGTCGGCGCTTAGACGGCCGCACGGGCAAAGCCCGCACGGCCTCTCTGGTCGGCGCCGCCAAGTCGGCGCCTTAGACTCCTGCCGTGAGCGCGTCCCGGACCGAGCTCGCGCGCGGCCTGTTCGCGCCGCTCGGGCCGACCTACGACCGCTACGCGAAGCTGCTGTCGTTCGGCCAGGACCCGCGCTGGCGGCACTTCCTCGTCTCGCGCCTGCCGGTCGGCCAGGACGACACCGTCCTCGACGTCGCCTGCGGCACGGCGGCGGTGACGCTCGAGCTCGTGCGGCAGAAGGCGTGCGCCGTCGTCGGCGTCGACCAGAGCCCGGAGATGCTCGACGAGGCGCGCCGGCGCCTGCTGCTCGCCGCCGAGACGCGACGCGTCCGGCTCGTCGAGGCGAGCGCCGCCGAGCTGCCGTTCGAGGACGGGACGTTCGACGGCCTCACCGCGGCCTACCTGCTGCGCTACCTCGACGACCTGCCTGCCGGCCTTGCCGAGCTCGGCCGGGTGATGCGGCCGGGCGCGACGGCGTCGTTGCTCGATTTCGGCGTGCCGCCGGGCCCACTGCCACGCTCGGCGTGGAACCTCTGGGTCGACGTCGGCCTGCCCGTCCTCGGCCGCGCGATCTCGCCCGGCTGGCACGAGGTCGGCCGCTTCCTCGGCGGCAGCATCCGCGACTTCGACGAACGCTGGCCGGTGGCGCGCCTGGTCGGAGCGTTCCGCGAGGCCGGCTTCGAGCACGTCCAGGCGCGGCGGTTGAGCCTCGGCGGGTGCACCGTGCTCTGGGGCCGGCGCGCGTGAGCGAGGCTCAGGCGCGGCCGGCCTTCTACGCCCTCGCGCCCGGCGGCTGGCGCGACTACGTCACGCTCCTGCACCCGCCGTACACGGCCTGGCACCTGAGCTACGTCGTGATCGGCGCCTGCCTTGCGCCGCACCTCTACACCGGCCGCCTCGCCGCCGCCGTCGTCGCGTTCTTCCTCGCGATGGGCATCTCCGCGCACGCGATCGACGAGCTGAACGGCCGTCCGCTCGCGACGCGGATCCCGGATCGGGTGCTGGTCGTGCTGAGCATCGTCCCGCTCGCCGCGGCGGTCGCGATCGGCATCGCCGGGGCGATCGAGTTCGACCTCTGGCTGCTCGCCTTCGTCGGGATCGGACTGGCGCTCGTGCCGGTCTACAACCTCGAGCTGTTCGGCGGCGCGATCCACAACGGCGCGGGCTTCGCGCTCGCGTGGGGCGCGTTTCCGCTGCTGACCGGCTACTTCGCCTGCGCCGGGACGATCACCTGGGTCGCGCTGCTGGCCGCGGCCTACGCCGCATTGACGAGCTACGCGCAGCGGGTGCTCTCGACGCCAGTCCGCCACCTGCGCCGGCGGGTCGCCTCGGTCGCAGGCGCGCTCGAGCTGCGCGACGGCGGGAGCGAGGCCGTGACCCGCGAAACGATCGCGGGCGCGCCCGAACGCGCGCTCGAGGTACTGGCGGCCGCGCACGTCGTCCTCGCGGCGTCGCTCCTGGTGCTGAGGCTGACGTAGCATGCGCGCCGTGCGCGCGGACGTCCTCGAGCTCGTGTTCGCGGCTGCCGTGGTCGTCGTGTTCGGGTCGGCCGCGGCCGCCGTCGCCCACCGCATCTCGCGGCGGACCCTGGTGGCGCTCACCGGCGCCATCTCCCTCGCCTCGCTCGGCGGCTGGGTCGTGTTCGCGCTCGGCCCGTCGCGCGAGCTCGCCGTGGCGGCGGGCGGTCTGACCGTCTGCGCGGCGCTCGAGGCGGCGACGGTCGTGCTGCAGCGGCTGCTCGCCCGGGCGCGGCGCTTCGACGACGAGCTGCAGCAGGCCGAGGCCCGCTTCGACACGGTCGTCTCCGCGGAAGCGGCAGCGCGGGCCGCGGAGCTCGAGCGCACACTCGCACGCGCCCGCGCGGACTCGCTCTCGAAGCTCGTCGCCGAGGAGCGGAAGATCGGCGAGGAGCGGCGGCTGGCGCTCGCGGAGCGCGAACGGCAGGCAAGCGCCGAGTTGAGCGAGGCGCTTGCCAACGTGGAGCAGCGCGTCTCGTACCGCCTGGCCGAGCTCGGGACCGACCTCGAACGCACCGAGCAGGCCCTCTCGACCCAGCTGAAGGCACTGGCCGACCGGCAGAAACAGCTGATGAGCCAGGCGGAGTCGCGGCTCGTGCTCGAGACCGAGCGGCTCGACGCCGCCAGCGAGGCGCAGCGCGAGCGGCTCTCGGCCCTCGACACGCAGTTCAGGACGACGGCCGACGAGATCGCCCAGTCGGGGCAGGAGGAGCTCGAGTCGCACGAGCGCGACCGGCGGCGGGCACTGCACGAGGTCGCCGAGCGCCTGCGCCAACGCGAGCGGGAGCTCCGCGAGCGCATCGCGGCCGAGGAGGCCGAGGCGATCCAGCGCATCCAGGCCGGCTTCGTCGACATCGAGCGGCGCCAGCTCGACCAGCTCAAGCGCGTGGTCGAGCGCACCGCAGCAAGCTTTTCGGAGGCGGTCTCGAAGCAGTTCGCCGACGCGATCCGCGGCGCGCGGGACGACGCGGCGCAGCGGCTCTCGCGAGAGCTCGACCGGGCCGTCGAGCACTTCTCGAAGGAGGCGCAGGGCGTGCTGGCCGAGCGCCTGGCCCACGTCGCCGATGCTGGCGGCCAGCGGCTCGAGCGCAAGCTCTCGCAGATCGGGACGACGCTCGAGCACGGACGCGACGAGCTGATGGCCGAGCTCCAGCGGCGGATCGCGGACGCCGAGGTCGAGCTCCGCTCGCAGATCCAGGCGCTCGCGACCGACGCCGAAGCGGAGCGCACGGTGCTCAACGCGCGCCTCCAGGAGCTGCAGCGGCGCATCGACGAAGCGCTCACGGAGGCCGGTTCCCGGCTGGCTCCGACGTTTCGCGGAAGCTGAACGGCGGAACGTCCAACTTCCACGAAAAGGGTTCGTCTAGGACAGGGCGAACTACCCACACGCTCATGACGCAGATCACTGAGACACCACGGGACGAGCAGTCGAAAGTCGACAGTTGGCGCCTGCACGTGCTGATGGAGGCCGGGTATCCGCTGCCGCTGGCGGAGCGGATCGCGCATAGCGACGCCGATCTTCACCACGCCGTCGACCTCGTCACGCAGGGCTGTTCGCCCGAAACCGCGGCGGAAATCCTCATCTAGCCAAGCGTCACCGCCGTATCCTGGCCCCGTGAAGGTCGAGGCCACCGCGTACGGCGACCGGAAGGTCTACTCGGTCGGCGCGTTCAACCGCGGCGTCTCGTCCTGGCTCGAGCGGCTGCCCACGGTCTGGGTCGAGGGCGAGGTCACGGAGCTGCGCCGCTCCGACCGCTGGGCGAGCGTCTTCTTCACGCTCAAGGATCCGCAGGACGGCTCCTGCGTCGGCGTCTCGATGCCGCGCGGGCAGTTCGACGCGCTGCGGCTCGAGCTCGCCGACGGCGACCGCGTCCACTGCTTCGGCCGGCCGGAGCTGTTCGAGGCGCGCGGCGAGTTCCGGCTGCGCGCGCTCTCGCTCGAGCGGTTCGGCCTCGGCGAGCACCTCGCGGCGCTCGAGCGGCTGAAGCGGAAGCTCGCGGACGAAGGGCTGTTCGCAGCCGAGCGGAAGCGGCCGCTCCCGCTGCTGCCGGCGCGAATCGGCCTCGTCACCGGCAACGACGCCGCCGCCAAGCGGGACGTGCTGACCGCGATCACGACGCGCTTCCCGCCGGCGAACGTGCTCGTGGCGGAGACGTACGTTCAAGGCCCGCGGGCCGCCGGCGCCGTCGTCCAGGCGCTGCGCACGCTCTGCCGCGAAGGCGTCGACGTGGTCGTCGTGGCCCGGGGCGGCGGCAGCTTCGAGGACCTGCTGCCGTTCAGCGACGAGCGCCTTGTGCGCGCGATCGCCGACTGCCCGGTGCCGGTGGTGAGCGCCGTCGGTCACGAGCAGGACACACCGCTCTGCGACCTCGCTGCCGACGTGCGCGCCTCGACGCCGTCGGTCGCCGGCCGGCTCGTCGTCCCCGACCTGGCGCAGCTGCTGGAGCGGCTCGACCGCTCCCGCGCCGGGCTCGAGCGCGGAACCCGCCGCAGCCTCGACCGCGAGCGGCAGCGGCTCGACCGCGCCCACGAGCGGCTCCGCCGAGCACCCCGGCTGCTGGTCGAGCGACGGCGCGCGAAGCTCGAGCAGAGCGCCGGCCGCTTGCGAGCGCTCTCGCCAAGAGGAACGCTCGAGCGCGGCTACGCGATCGTCCGCGCCGGCGACGAGATCGTCCGCTCAGGCCGCGCCGTCGAGCCCGGCGGGCGCGTCGAGGTCGAGCTGGCGGAAGGCGGCTTCGGCGCCCGCGTCGAGGACACGCGATGACGTTCGAGGAGGCCCAGCGCGAGCTCGAGGAGATCGTCCAGCGGCTCGAGCGCGGCGACCCACCGCTCGACGAGGCGCTGAAGCTGTGGGAGCGCGGCGAGGAGCTGTACCGCTTCTGCAAGGAGCGGCTGGACGGCGCCGAAGGCAAGATCGAGGAGCTCGCCTCGCGCGCGGAAGCCGCGAAGCCTTGAGCGGTCGCGACTACCACTCGGTGTCGACCGGTCGATTCCGACGGACGCGCGGGCGTTAGCCCGCACGTCCTGATGTCGGCATCGCAGGCGATG
>DASSMZ010000001.1:0-5199 GCA_035688325.1 Gaiellaceae bacterium | reverse complement strand
TCGAGCGCGTGGCGGCCGAACGGCCGGTCGATCTTCTGCCGCAGGTAGAGGACGTAGACGTCGACGAGGTTCGAGCGGCTCTCGTACGCGAGATCCCACGCGCTCTCGAGCAGCTGCAGGCGCGAGAGCGCCTGGCCGGGGCGGCGCATGAACACCTCCAGCAGCGCGAACTCCTTCGACGACAGCTCGAGCTCGGTCTCGCCGCGCCACGCGCGGTGCGCGGCAGGGTCGAGCCGCAGATCGCCCGCCGCGAGCACGACCGGCCGCTCGGGGGGCACGCGCCGCACCAGCGCGCGCAGCCGCGCGAGCAGCTCGGCGAACGAGAACGGCTTCGTCAGGTAGTCGTCCGCGCCGGCGTCGAGGCCTTCGACGCGGTTCTCGACCGCATCTCGCGCGGTCAGGATCAGGACGGGCGACCAGACGCCGGCGTCGCGCAACGCGCGGCAGGTGACGAGGCCGTCCTGCCCCGGCAGCATCACGTCGAGCACGATCGCGTCGTAGTCGACGGCGCGCGCCATCCAGAGCGCGTCCTCCCCGCGCCCAGCGAGGTCGACGGTATGGCCCTCCTCGCGCAGCCCGCGACCGAGCAGGGCCGCCAGCTTCTCCTCGTCCTCGACCACGAGCACGCGCACGCGGTCATTGTGCTCCGCCGGATGAGCGACGGATGAGAACGCTCTCATTCCGGCCTCATCTCCGTCTGGTGGCGTGGAGCGCGTGGAGCGACCCGACCCGACGGCCGGCAACGAGCGCCTGACCGCGACGACGGCCGTGCTGCTGCTGGTCCTGCTCGCGGCCGAGGGCGTGACGATCCTCTCGATCCGGCCGCTGCTCTCGGCGCACATCGTGATCGGGCTGCTGCTGGTCCCGCCGGTCGCGCTCAAGCTCCTGAGCACCGGCTACCGCTTCCTCCGCTACTACACGGGCGACACGGCGTACGTGGCGAAGGGGCCGCCGCACATCCTCATGCGCGTGCTCGCGCCGCTGCTCATCCTCACGACGCTGACGGTGCTCGGCACGGGCGTCGGGATGCTCGCGCTCGGCCCGCGGCAGCATCGCGACCTGCTGCTCGGGCTGCACAAGACGAGCTTCGTCCTCTGGTTCGTCCTGATGAGCGTGCACGTCCTGGTCTATGCGCCGCGGCTGCCGCGCCTCGTCCTGTCGGCCCCGACGCTCGGCCGCCGCGCAGCGCTGGTCGCGGGCTCGGTCGCCGTCGGCGTCGTGCTCGCAGGCGCGACGTACTCGCTGGCGGCGCCGTGGCTCCACCGCGCGCACGACCACGAGCGAGAGGGCGCCGGCCGCTACTTCAGCGTCTTGAGGTAGGCCACGAGCGCCGCGAGGTCGGCGTCCGAGAGGACGCCGCCCCAGTGCGGCATGCTCACGATCGGCGCCCGGCCGATCACGCTGCCGCTGCGGATCACGTCCTCGATCTTCTTGTCCGTGTTGAACTCGTGGCGGAAGACGGCGCCGGAGAGCGGCGGGATCGTCTTGTCCGGCGACTGCGGGTTCGGCACGCCGCCGAGGCCGTTGGGGCCGTGGCAGTTGATGCAGCCGTCGCGGACGTAGAGCGCCGCGCCGGCGACGGCCTCGCCCTGGCCCGAGGGCACCGCCACGGGCGTCGCGTCCTGCACGCTCGGCAGGCCGGCGCGGATGTAGGCGACGAGCTCCGAGACCTGCCGCTTCGAGATCACCGCTCCCCAGACGGGCATGTACGGCTTCTTGGGGTTCGCCGACTCGCCGAGGCCGTGGTTGATGATCTGCGTCAGCTGCGCGACCGTCAGCGTGTTGCCGGCCGAGGTGAGCGAGGGCACGAAGGGCGAGACGCCGCCCTGGCCGTTCATCCCGTGGCACTGCGCGCACGCGAACTGGACGAACGCGTGCGCGCCGGCCGCCACCTTCGGGTCGACGGGCGCCGCCGAGGTCGCCGCAGTCGTCGTCGCGGCGCTCCCGGCGCGGGTGTAGTGACCCGCGCCGAAGCCGACCAGCGCGGCGACCGCGATCAGGAGAAGCACGACCGCCCCGAGGACGGGCAGCAGGTTCGGGCGCTTCATCACTCCCGCGGAGTCTCGCACTTGAAGTGGACGCCCGCGAGCCCCTCGAGCGAGAACCCCTCGGCCGGGCCGCGGCCGACGTCGAGCACGAGCTGCGGCCGGTTCCAGCGCTCGTACTGCTCGCGGTCGCAGTAGAAGGGGACGCCTTCCAGCTCGCCGAGCAGCAGGTCGTCCTCGCGGATGAGGAGCTCGCCCTCCTGCAGGCAGATCGGGGAGCTGCCGTCGCAGCAGCCCCCCGACTGGATCAGGATCAGCGGCCCGAAGGTGGCGACCAGGTGGCGGAGCACCGCGGCAGCGGCGTCCGTCGCGACGACCTGCTGCTGTGCCACCTCGGCGCTCATCAGAAGAGCCCCAGCGGCTTCGGGTCGTAGCTGACGAGCATGCACTTCGTCTGCGTGTAGTGGTCGAGCATCATCTTGTGGTTCTCACGCCCGACGCCCGAGACCTTGTAGCCGCCGAAGGCGGCGTGGGCCGGGTAGAGGTGGTAGCAGTTCGTCCAGACGCGCCCGGCCTGGATACCGCGCGCCATCCGGAACGCCCTGCTCTGGTCGCGGGTCCAGACGCCGGCGCCGAGGCCGTAGAGCGTGTCGTTCGCGATCGCGAGCGCCTCGGCCTCGTCCTTGAACGTCGTCACCGCGAGCACCGGGCCGAAGATCTCCTCCTGGAAGATCCGCATGTCGTTCCGGCCCTTGAAGACCGTCGGCTCGAAGTAGTAGCCCTCCTCGAGCTCTCCGTCGACCTGGGCCCGCTTGCCGCCGATCAGCAGCTCCGCGCCCTCGTCGAGGCCGATCTTCACGTAGCTCTCGATCTTCTCGAGCTGGGTGGCCGAGACCTGCGGGCCGATCATCGTCGCCGGATCGAGCGGGTTGCCCTGGCGGATCTCCGCGATCCGGCGCAGGCAGCGCGCCATGAACCGGTCGTAGATCGACTCCTGGATCAGCGCCCTCGACGGGCAGGTGCAGACCTCGCCCTTGTTGAAGGCGTAGAGCACGAGGCCCTCGATTGCCTTGTCGAGGAACTCGTCGTCCTTGGCCATCACGTCGGCGAAGAAGATGTTCGGCGACTTGCCGCCGAGCTCGGTCGTCGACGGGATGATGTTCTGGGCGGCGTACTGCATGATCAGCCGCCCGGTGACGGTCTCGCCGGTGAACGCGATCTTGGCGATCCGCTTGTTCGACGCGAGCGCCTTGCCGATCTCGGCGCCCGGTCCGTTGACGACGTTGATCACGCCCGGCGGCACGATCTCCTCGATCAGCTCCATCAGCTTGAGGATCGACCAGGGAGTCGGGCTCGCGGGCTTGAGCACGACGCAGTTGCCGGCCGCGAGCGCGGGCGCCAGCTTCCAGGCCGCCATCAGCAGCGGGAAGTTGAACGGGATGATCTGGCCGACCACGCCCAGCGGCTCCTTGTAGTGGTACGCATAGGTGTCGTGGTCGATCTCGTCGATCGTCCCCTCCTCGGCACGGATCACCGAGCCGAAGTAGCGGAAGTGGTCGGCCGCGAGCGGGATGTCGGCGGCGAGCGTCTCGCGCACCGGCTTCCCGTTCTCCCAGCTCTCCGCGACGGCGAGCGGCTCGAGGTTCTCCTCGATCGCGTCGGCGATGCGGCTCAGGACCCTCGAGCGCTCGGCGAGCGAGGTCGCGCCCCACTCGTCCTTCGCCGCATGGGCGGCGTCGAGGGCGAGCTCGACGTCCTCCGGCGTCGAGAGCGGCACCTCGGTGAACGGCCGGCCGGTGACCGGCGTGATGTTCTCCGTGTAGCGGCCCTCGATCGGGGCGACCCAGTGGCCGCCGATGAAGTTCTCGTACCGCGGCTTCAGCTCGACCGGGCTGCCGACCTCCCCGGGAGCCTCGTAGACCGCCGCCTTCTCGATGGTTGCCATCTCGTCTCCTTTCGAGAAGCGGGCCAGGCAGGCTGCCTGACCTCCCACAGCGTCTCGTGCGGCCGCTCCGCCGCCATCGGGAGGGGCGCGGATCCCCGTTGCCGGAAAACCCGTAACGCTAGGAGTCTCGGGTCTCGACGTCGATCGACTCGAGCACGACGCCCTGTGCGTGGGGCTCGGTCGGATCGGTGCCGAGCTGCGCCTCGACCGCTGCGCCCTCGGCGACCGTGCCGCACGCGGCGTCGACGAAGTGCTCGCGGAAGTGCGCCTCGGTGAAGTGCGACAGCGCCCCGAGCCGCACACGGACGCGCGTCACGCGCGTCGCCCCCTCGGCCCGCGCCTCGGCCTCGAGCTTGCGGATCAGGTCGTCCATCAGGGCCTTCTCGTGCATGCGGCCACCTCCTCCGCGATCGCCTCGGCCACGCGCGCGGCCGCCTCCCGCACCACGGCGCTGAGCGTCTCGCCCGTGTCGAAGCTCGCGCCCTCGATCCCGTAGACGACGACCCGCTTCGGCAGCCGGCCGAGCGCGCGCGCGAGCTCGACCGCCTCGCCGAGGCCGAAGTGGTGGGTCGAGGTGTCGTAGAGCCGCGCCGGCAGCGGCTCGGAGCTCGCGTCGTGCCGGTGGACGGTGCCGGCGGCGGCGCCGGAGGAAACGGCGTCGGCGAGCCAGACCGCCTCCGCGCCCTCCCAGGAGTCGATCAGCGACGTCGGCTCGCCCTCGCGCTCGAGCACCCCGACGCCGTCCGGCAGCGCGCCTGCGAGCAGGCGCGCGACCTCGAGCCCGGCGCGGTCGTCGTTGCGCCAGGCGTTCCCGACCCCGACTACGAGCGCTCGACCTCGAGCCTCAGGAAGTGGGTCGCGCACGAGATGCAGGGGTCGTAGTTGCGGATCGTCTGCTCGCAGAGCAGCGACAGCTGCTCGTCGGGGGCGTCGAGGTTCCGCTCGACCACGCCGCGCAGGTCCTCCTCGATCGTCCGCTGGTTCTGCGACGTCGGGGGCACGATCTTCGCCTCGAGGATCGTGCCGTCGTCGCCGAGCTCGTAGCGGTGGTAGAGGATCCCGCGCGGCGCCTCGGTGCAGCCATGGCCGACGCCGGCGCGCGGCTCCAGCTCGAGCGCCGGCGCGTCGGGCTCCTCGTACTCGGCGATCAGCCGGAGGGCCTCGTCGGCGGCGTACACGAGCTCGACCGAGCGGACGACGATCGAGCGGAACGGGTTGCGCTCGCCCGGCTCGAGCCCCGCGCGCGAAGCGGCCTCGGCGGCGAGCGGC
>DASSMZ010000264.1:0-10319 GCA_035688325.1 Gaiellaceae bacterium | reverse complement strand
CGGATCCTGCACGCCGACTTCAAGCGGCCGGCGGCCGAGAACGTCCTGATCCAGAGCCGCTCCGCGACGACCGGCACGCCTGCGTTCGACGCGGCCGTGCGCGACGTCGTGGCGCGCGTCTCGCGTCAGCCCGACGTGCGGAATGTCCGTTCGCCGCTCGCTCCCGGCAACGCGGGCCAGATCTCGAAGGACCGCCACTCGGCGCTCGTCGGGTTCGACATCCGCGGCGAGATCGACAAGGCGCCCGACAAGGTCGGGAAGGTCGTCGACGCGGTGGCCGCCGCCCAGGTGGCCCATCCGGGCTTCTTCATCGGCGAGATGGGCGATGCCAGCGGGCAGAAGGCCCTCGCCGACACCTACGTCTCCGATCTCGGCAAGGCCGGGAAGCTCTCGCTGCCGATCACCCTGATCATCCTGCTGGTCACCTTCGGGGCGCTCGTCGCGGCTGGGATTCCGCTGCTGCTCGCGCTCACGGCCGTGGTCGCGACGTTCGGCCTGACCGCCGCCGCGAGCCACCTCCTCCCGATGGCGCGGGAGGTGCCGGCGCTCGTGCTCCTGATCGGGCTCGCCGTCGGCGTCGACTACTCGATGTTCTATCTCCGGCGCGAGCGCGAAGAGCGCGCGAAGGGCCGGAGCGAACGCGCCGCGCTCGAGGCGGCGGCGGCGACCTCCGGGCGGTCGGTGCTGATCTCCGGCCTGACGGTGATGGTCGCGATGGCCGGCATGTTCATCACCGGCGACCGGGTGTTCGCCTCGTTCGCCGTCGCGACGATGCTGGTCGTCGCGGTCGCGATGCTGGGCTCGCTCACCGTCCTGCCGGCGCTGCTGTCGCGGCTCGGCGACGGCGTCGACAGGGTCCGCGTGCGGCGGCGTCGCAACGGTGACGGTGGCGGCCGTGCGTGGGGCTGGATCGTCGACCGTGTCCTGCGCCGCCCCGCGCTCTCGGCCGCGATCTCCGGCGGCGTCCTGCTGCTGATCGCCCTGCCTGCGATCCAGCTGCGGATGGCCGACGCCTCGCCCTCGACGTTCCCGGCGAAGCTCGAAGTCGTCAAGACCTACAAGCGGATGCAGGCGGCGTTCCCGGGGACGGCGCTCCCGGCGAGCGTGATCGTCAAGGCGCCGGACGTGAACGCTCCTGCCGTCCGTGAGGCGATCTCGAAGCTCGAGCGGCGGGCGCTCGCGAGCGGTCGCGCGCACGAGCCGATCTCGGTCGCCGTCAACCCGGCCGGCACGGTCGCGAACATCACGATGCCGATCGACGGCAACGGCAGCGACAAGGCCTCGAGCGCCTCGCTGAAGCTGCTCCGGGGCACGATCATCCCGCAGACGGTCGGCGCGCTCCCGAACACGGAGGCCGGCGTCACCGGTCTGACGGCGCAGTGGAAGGACTCCAGCAACGAGATCCGCTCGGCGCTGCCCCTCGTCGTCGCCTTCGTGCTCGTGTTCGCGTTCGCGTTGATGCTGGTCGCGTTCCGGTCGCTCGTGATCGCGGCGAAGGCGATCGTGCTCAACTGCCTGTCGGTCGCCGCGGCCTACGGGATCCTCGTGCTGGTCTTCCAGCACGGCGTCGGGAAGGGCCTGCTCGGCTTCACCGACACATCCGGCGTCTCGCCGGTGATCCCGCTGCTCCTGTTCGTGATCCTGTTCGGGCTCTCGATGGACTACCACGTGTTCATCGTCAGCCGGATCCGCGAGCGCTACCAGCAGGGCGCGACGATGGACGAGGCGATCAGCGACGGGATCCGCACGACCGCGAACGTCGTCACGAGCGCCGCGATCGTGATGGTCTGCGTCTTCGCGGTCTTCGGGACGCTCTCGCTGCTGTTCTTCAAGCAGTTCGGCGTCGGCCTCGCCGCCGCGATCCTGATCGACGCCACGATCGTCCGCGGCGTGCTCCTGCCGGCGACGATGAAGCTCCTCGGCGCCCGCAACTGGTACCTCCCGTCGTGGCTCGAGTGGCTGCCGCACTTCGACCACGGCGAGCTGGAGATCGACGACGAGCCCGAGCCCGAGCCGGCCGCCAAGGCGCCGAAGCAGAAGCGGCGGATCGGGTTCGCCCGCATCACCGGGATGCTGCTGATCCTCGTCCTGGCGTTCGGCCTCGCGTACGTGAAGCTCGCCTCCGGCAGCGACAAGGTCGCCGTGCCTGCGGGGGCGAAGGCCGGCCAGCTGACCCTGCATCCGTGCCACTACGGCACGGAGCAGGGCAGCTACGCCGCCGACTGCGGCACCCTCGTCGTTCCCGAGAACCGGGCCAGGCCCGGTTCTCGGCTCATTGCCCTTCCCGTCACCCGCATCGAGGCGCGCTCGGCCCGGCCGGGCGCGCCCATCTTCCGGCTGCAGGGCGGGCCGGGCGTGACCAACATGAAGTTCTCGCAGGCAAGCCGGCTCGCAGCACACCACGACGTCGTGCTCGTCGGCTACAGGGGCGTCGACGGCTCCGTCCGACTCGACTGCCCGGAGGTTTCCTCGGCGCTCAAGCGCTCGACCGACTTCCTCGGCGGGAAGTCCTATCGCGCATACGCACAGGCCTTCCGCGATTGCGCTGCCAGGCTGCAGGCGGACGGCGTCGACCTTGCCGGCTACACGCTGCCGCAGCAGGTCGACGATCTCGAGGCCGCCCGCCGGGCCCTCGGCTACGGCCGCATCGATCTGGTGAGCGAGAGCGTGGGCACGCGCCTGGCGATGATCTACGCCTGGCGCTACCCGCGGAGCATCAACCGGTCCGTGTTGATCGGGGTCAACCCGCCGGGGCACTTCCTCTGGGACGCCAAGGTCACCGACCAGCTGATCGGCCGCTACTCCCGCCTCTGCGCGCAAGATGCGAGCTGCAGCAAGCGGACGGACGGCCTCACCGCCTCGATGCGGCAGACGGCCGCGCACATGCCGGGTCGCTTCTGGGGGCTGCCGATCGCGGCAGGTGATGCCAAGCTCGCGTCGTTCTTCGGGCTGATGGAGTCGACGTCCGCGTCGGAGCCGCTCTCGGCGCCGATGACGATCGGCTCCTGGATCTCGGCCGGCCAGGGCGACCCGAGCGGGCTTTGGTTTCTGTCGTTCATGGCGCGGATGACGTTTCCCGAGGCATTCGTCTGGGGAGAGATGGCGGCCGTTAGCCGGGCCGATACCTGGGCCGCCGACCGCTACTTCGCCCAGGGCCCACGCCCGAAGGACTCGATCCTCGGCAATGCGGGCACCGACTTCATCTGGGCCGGCGGCAGCCTCACGCACGCGTTCCCGCCGGCGCCGGACTCCAACGAGTACAGCCACGTGCGCGACTCCAACGTCCCCACGCTCCTCGTCAACGGGACGCTCGACTTCGCGACGCCGGCGACATTCGGGGTTCACGAGCTGCTGCCGCACCTGCGGAACGGCCGCAGGGTCCTGCTCGCGGAGCTGGGGCACTCGGGCACGTTCTGGAGCTACGAGCCGAAGGCGGGCACGCGGCTGCTGAACACGTACTTCGACACCGGCAACGTCGACACGTCGCTCTACACGCCGGCAAGGGTCGACTTCACGCCAGACGTGAGTCACACCGCCCTCGGCAAGGGATTCGCCGGCGCGTTGTACGGGCTGCCGCTTGTTGTCCTGCTCTCGCTGCTGCTGATGTGGCGCCGGGTTCGTAAGCGCGGCCGCTTCGGCCGCACGTCGAGCATCCTGCTGCGCTCGCTCTACACGATCGTGCTGGGGCTCGGCGGCTGGCTCGCAGGCGTCGTCGTCACGCAGCTCGTGTTCCCGACGGTGCCGCTCGACGACGTGCTGCTCGCAGTCGTCTCGATCGGCGTCCCGATCGGCCTGGGGATCTATCTCGCGTGGGTGAACCGCGACCTGCCCGCCCGCGAGCGAACGCTGGGCCTCGCCGCCGCCACGGCGGGAGCGGTCGCCGGCGCCTGGCTCGGTTTCCACGCCGGGAACGGGCTCCTGGCGGTCGTCACGACGATCGTCGGAGCCGCCGTCGGCGCCAACCTGGTCGTGCTCGCCCTCGACGTCTCACGCGGTCGCGAGGTGCGCGACGAGGTCGTCGAGCCGATCGCGAAGGAGCAGCTGGAGGCGCGCCCCTCCGTCGGCTGACGGATTGGCACCTGGACGGAGATCGGCGATGATGGTCGTCCCCGACCGCCTCGGGGCAGGCGCAGGCATTCGAGGAAGGAGGTCGATCCGACGGCGGAGCTTGCCGAACCGTTGGTCGCAACGCACGAACGCGGTGCGCACAAGCTTCGGCGCGAGGTCGGCCCGCTCGGGCTCGTGTTCGCGTCGGTGGGGTCGATCATCGGCGCCGGCTGGCTCTTCGGCGCGCTCTACGCCACGTCGCTCGCCGGTCCGGCTGCGCTGATCGCCTGGGTGCTCGGCGGCGGCGCGATGATGCTGCTCGCGCTGACCCATGCCGAGCTCGGCAGCGCGTACCCGGTCGCCGGCGGCAATGCCCGGTTCCCGCATTACGCCTTCGGCAGGCTGGTCGGCTTCACGGGCGGCTGGGTTGCCTTCCTCGGCGCCGTGACCGTCGGCCCGATCATGGTTCAGGCGATGCTCCTGTACACGTCGAACTACATCCCCTCGCTGACGACGATCTCGGGCGGGCGGCCGGTGCTGACGGCGCAGGGGTACGTGGTCGCGGCCGCGCTGCTGCTGCTCTTCTGCACGATCAACGTTCTGGGCGTGCGCTGGCTCGCGGAGACGAACAAGCTGGCCGTCTGCTGGAAGCTCCTCGTCCCGGTCGTGACGGTCGTCGCGCTCCTCGCGACCTCCGCGCACGCAGAGAACTTCAGCGCCGGGGGCGGCTTCATGCCGTTCGGCTGGAAGGGCGTCTTCCTCGCCCTCGCCTCCGGCGGGGTCATCTTCGCGTATCTCGGCTTCGAGCAAGCCGTGCAGCTCGGCGGCGAGAGCCGCAACCCGGGACGGAACATCCCGCTGGCGATCATCGGGGGCATGGTCGTCGCCGTCGGTCTCTACATCGCCCTTCAAGTCGCCTTCATCGCCGCGCTCGAACCGTCCAGCCTCGCCAGGGGTTGGAGCGCCGTGTCGTTCTCGGGCAAGGGGCAGCTGTTCGGACCGTTCGCGGGGCTCGCGACCGCACTGGGGCTCGGCTGGCTGGCGGTCCTGCTGTACACGGTCGCGATCGTCTCGCCCGGGGGGACGGGCCTCCTCTACACCGGCGCGAGCGCGCGCCTGTCGTTCGCGCTGTCGCGGAACGGGTACATCCCCGCTGCGTTCGGCCGGCTCACGCCCCGGGGGACGCCGGTGATCGCGATCGCGTTCTCGTTCCTCTGCGGCCTGGTGCTCTTCCTCCCGTTTCCGGGGTGGCAGCAGCTCGTCGGCTTCATCTCGGCCGCCGCCGTGATCGCGTACGCCATGGTCCCGCTCTCGCTCGGAGCGCTCAGGCGCCAGGATCCGACGCGGCCGCGGCCGTTCCGGCTGCCCGCGGCCTTCCTCGTGGCGCCCGCGGCGTTCATGGTCGCGAGCGAGATCCTGCTCTTCACCGGCTGGGCCGTGGTCTGGAAGCTGATCGTCGCGATCCTGATCGGGTTCGCGCTCCTGACGGTGTCGACGCTGACCGACACGAGCGACCCGCGGCCGTCGCTCGACGCGCGAAGCGCCTTCTGGCTCTGGCCGTACCTCGGCGGCATGGCCACGATCTCGTACCTCAGCTCGTTCGACACGCGGACGCCGAGCTCGATCCCGCTGCTCGGGCTCCACGGACCCCGCAACGAGCTCACCTTCGGCTGGGACGTCCTCGCGGTCGCGCTGCTCAGCCTCGTGGTCTACGCCCTTGCAATCCGAAGTCGCCTTCCAGCCGAGCGGGCGCGCGATCGCGTCGGCGACCTGACGGCCGAAGCAGGTGTCTAGCGCCAGTCGACCGAGACGACTTCCATCGGTTCTCCGAACCCCTTGAGCGAGGTCACGCGAGGCTCGGACAAGCGGAACGACGACTCGATCCCGGCGAGCGTCTCCCGGCTGACGAGAACTTCGCCTGCAGCTGCGGCCGCACCGATGCGCGCGGCGATGTGCACGCTCTGTCCCCCGTAGTCGGCGAAGCCTGCGCCTGTCTTGAACGCGCTTCCCGCGTGGGCGCCGATCCTGACCTCCGGCGCGAACACCTCCGACAGAAGCGTCCGTTGGATCGCGACCGCGGCGTCGACCGCGGCGCTCGGGTTGTCGAAGGACGCGAAGAACCCGTCGCCGGTCTGCTTGATCACCTCGCCGCCGCTCTCGACGATGCGCGCGCGCACCAGCTTGTCGTGCTGGGCGAGCAGCTTCTTCCAGCGCTCGTCGCCCAGCGTCTCGAGCAGCCTCGTCGAGTCGACGATGTCCGTGAAGAGGAAGGTCCGAGACGCTTCGACGCGCCCGAGCAGCTCTTTGGCGCGCGCCTCGTCGAGCTTCGCTCCCAGGCGCTCGAACGTCGTCAACGCGGCCTGCAGCTCGAGCGTCGCGGCGTGCTCGTCACCTTGACCGCGAAAGGCAATGCCGAGCAGCAGCCTCGCCTGCGCGACCTCGTACGGAGCGCCGATCTGCTGCCAGTCTTCGCGCACGAGGCGGAGGTCCCGGGCCGCGTCGTCCCAGTTCTGCTCGGCGAGCTCGATCTGCCCGAAGGCGAAGTGGACGGTCGCGTCGAACGCCGGCGCGCGATGGTCGCCGATCTTGTAGTCGTCGACGAGCTGCTGGAGCTCCGCCGCCGCCGAGCGAGCCGTCGCGACGTCCGCCGCCGCGATTGCGATCTCGACCAGGGCCGGAAGCGCCCGCACGCGCGCCAGCGGCTCGTGGAGCTCCCCGAGCGCGCGGTTGATCCCGGCCAGCGCGCTCTCGACGTTGCCCTCCGCGAGCTGCAGGAGCGCGAGGCCGGGCTGAGGCGAGCGCCCGAGCTCGTTCGCGGTGCGGTACGCGTCGGCTGCGGCCGCGAAGTCGCCGCGGCGGCGGCGGATCTCTCCGATCTCGTAGTACCCGCCCGCCGTGATGTGGCGGTCGAAGTCCTGGAGCTCTTCGCAGGCCGCGAGCGCGGTCTGCTCGGCCCGGGGCCAGTCGCCGCGCAGGCGCATGACCTCCGCGCGGTGGATGCGGCACGCACCCGGGAAGCCGTTCATGTCGGCCTGCTCGCACCAGCGGCTGGCCGCCTCCGTCCACTCGGCCGCGCGGCGGAAATCGCCCACGGTCTGGCACGACGAGATCGTCACGCAGTAGACGAGCCCCGTCGCGAACGGGCGCAGCTCGCCGGAGACGGCGGACGTGCTCGCCTCGTCGAGGATCGCGAGTCCGGCCTCGACGTCCCCCCACTGCACGAACGCCCGGCCCTTGCCGACGAGCGCCAGGACCTGCGTGTCCCGGTCGCCGGTGCGGGCGGCGATGTCGTGGGCTCGCTCGAGCTCGGGGAGGGCGCGGTCGACGTCTCCCTCGGCGAGGAGGGCCGTGACTCCGCGTGAGAGGTGGAGATATCCGTGCTCCGCGTGCTCGGGCAGCCCCTGCAGCAGGCGCTCGGCGTTCGAGAACCAGCCGCGCGAGACCGCGAACGCGCCCCGGTTCATGTGGTCCCACGAGAGCGTCAGCGCGAGGCGGGCCGCGCCGAGCTTGTCGCCCGCCGCCGAGAAGCCCCTGTAGGAGCGCTCGCGCAGGCCGATCGCCTCGTCGAGCCTGCCCGTCCACCAGGCGGCGTCCGCGAACCGCTCCAGGTCGTCCGGCGTCAGGTCGGGCTCGCCCGATTCCGAGTAGGCGTCGTACGCCTCGCGCCAGGAGTGGCGTTCAACAGCCTTGCGCGCGGCGTCGACCGGGTGGCTCACTCGTAACAACGTACTCGCTCCCGCTGCGAGAACGGTTCGGCCCCCGCGGACGATCGGCGGCTGGCACCGGCTCGAAGGCTCGACCGCTACGGTGCCGCTCGTGGCGCGCGACGAGCCCGAGCCGCACCCGTGACCGCGATCGCGGCACGCGAGCCCCTTCGCCGTCTCGTCGTTCCGGCGCTCGTCGCCTGCTTCGCCGCTTCGGCCCTGCCGCTCGCGCTGGCCGGCCCGAGGTTCGTGCCCGCCGCCGCGCACACGAAGCCGGAGTGGCTGCTCGGTCTCTACGGAAACGGCCTCGGCCTCCGCGGCCCGTGGTTCCTCGTCTGCCTCGTCCTCGCGTTCCTCGCGTACCTCGGGCTGGTGGCGCTCGCCGACCGGATCCCGGCGCGCGTGCTCTGGGGCATCGTGGCGGGCGCCGTCACGCTGTTCCTGCTCGCGCCGCCGCTGCTCTCGCAGGACGTCTTCAGCTACATCGCCTACGCGCGGCTCGGCGCGCGGCACGGCCTCGACCCGTACGTCGTCGTGCCCGCCGCGATCCCGCACGACGCCGTGCTGCCGTTCGTCGGCTGGCGCGAGGCGGTCAGCGCCTACGGCCCGCTGTTCACGCTGGCGACCTACCCGCTCGGGCTGCTCAGCGTGGCGGCGGCGCTCTGGCTGCTGAAGTGCGTCGCCGCCGCCTCGGTCGTCGGGATCGCGGCGATCGCCGCGCGGGTGGCGGCCCGGCGCGGCGCCGACCCATCGCGGGCGGCTGTGCTGATCGCGCTCAACCCGGTCGTGCTCGTCGACGTGATCGGCGGAGGGCACAACGACGCCCTCACGGTCTTGCTGATGACGGCGGCGCTCGCGACGCTCGGCCGGAACGAGATCGCAGCCGGCGCGTCGGTCGTCGGCTCGGCGGCGCTGAAGGCCTCCGCGCTCGTGGCCGCGCCGTTCGCGCTCGCCGCCGCGCGCGGACGGCGGCAGCTCGTGGCCGCGGAGCTCGGAGCGCTCGCGCTCGCCGGCGCCGCCAGCTACGCGGCCTTCGGGATCACGCCGCTCGACGCCGTCGGCGTGCTCGGCTTCGACCAGTCGCTCGCGAGCCGGCACAGCGTCCCGTCGACGCTCGCGCGTGCGGTCGGCCTCGGCGTCTCGCCGGTGCGGGTCGCGCTCGAGCTCGCCTACGTCGTGCTGGTCGCGGTGCTCCTCGTGCGGACCGCACGCGGAGGCGACTGGATTCGCGCCGCGGGGTGGGCGGCCTTCGGGCTCCTGCTCGCGACGAGCTGGCTGATGCCGTGGTACGTGCTGTGGGTGTTGCCCTTCGCCGCCGTCGCGGGGGACGGGCCGTTGTCGCTGGCGGTGCTGGCCCTCTGCGCGTTCCAGCTCGCGAGCCGCGTCCCGACCTAGCCCTCGTCGACCGGGTGGATCTTCTCGGGCTCGATCGTGATCACCACGCGGCCGTCGTCGGGCGCGTCGTAGGCGGTGAGGTCGGCGCCGTACTTCCGGCCGAGCCGCGCCGCGAACGAGCGGTCGGCGTCAGGCTCGACCCGCGCGCGGCCGCGGAGCTCGAGGTAGCGGTACGGGTTCTGCGGGTCGAGCACGAGCAGGCTGCATTGCGGTCGCCGCTGGAGGTTGTGCAGCTTCCAGCGGCTCGTGTTGACCGAGACCTTGACCTCGCCGTCCTCGTGCAGGAACCAGACCTCCGTCAGCTGCGGGAAGCCGTCGTCGTCGATCGTCGCGAGGGTCGCGACCTGCGAGTCGAGCAGGTCGCGGTGCGATGCGGGGACATCCGGCATGCGTCTCGAGTATCCGTTCCGGAGCGCGACCGCACAACTGACCCATGCGGGCCAGACAGCGGCGACCCGGGCGCCGCTTCCCTGTCGCGATGCACGGCGTTCCCCTGCGGCTCGCCGTCTGCGTCCTCGCGTGTGCACTCGGCGTTCTCGCCGGCGCCTCGGTGGCCGCGGCGGCGAAGCACCGTCACCACGCGACGCAAGCCGGCGCCCGCCGCGTCCAGCTGCTGCGGCTGGAACGCCGACGCCGCGACCGGATCGTCGTGCTCGCCTGGCGCGCAGTGGGCGCCCCGTACCGCTGGGGCGGGAGCTCGCCGCGCGGCGGGTTCGACTGCTCGGGGCTGACGCAGTGGGTCTACCGCCACATCGGCATCTCGCTGCCGCACTACACCGCGTCCCAATGGCGTTACGGCCGCCGCGTCCCGCGCCGCGCAATCCGGGCCGGTGACCTGCTCTTCTTCTCCGGGCTCGGCCACGTCGGCATCTACCTGGGGCACGGGGCGCTGATCCATGCACCGCATCCCGGCGCCCGGGTGCAGCTCGCGCACCTCCGCGGCTGGCTCGCGTCGAGCTTCTACGGCGCACGCCGCCTGGCCTGAAAACCGCCGGCGCCGTTGCGCCGTAGTCCGTCGTAGATGACCGGAGGCGGAACCCTGAGACGCGGCGTGGTGATCATCGCGCTCGCGCTCGCGGCGCTCGCGGTGGCCGGCTGCGGCTCCAGCTCGAGCAGCTCCGGCGGCGGCGCGACGACCGCGGCGAGCGGCCAGGGCGGACAGACCAGGGTCGC
>DASSMZ010000255.1:0-12326 GCA_035688325.1 Gaiellaceae bacterium | reverse complement strand
CTCCTGCACGGCGTCACGGTGGCGGCGGCCTTTCGCGCCCGGCTCGTACCGCCAGAGGTTCGCGCGTGTGTGCGCCAGGCCGGCGCGGTCGGTCAGCGGGGCGACGTGCCGCGGCGCCTCGTCCGGCTCGTGCGGGCGAGTGGTCCACTCGAGCTCGGAGAGCTGAACGACGCGGTGAGCCATCAGGTCGCGGGCTCCTCGTCCTGCTGGGCGACGTGCCGGGCCGGCTCGCCCGGCTCGTACGGGCGCGTGATCTGCTGGAGCTCGGAGGGATCGATCCGGCGGAAGGCCACGCCGCCAGCCTACCGTCGCCGCGAGCGCCGACGGTCGACGTCCACCCGGCCGCGGCCGAAGGCGTCGATGCGGCCCCAGCGGCCGGGGATGTCGAGCAGCTCCAGGTGGCCGATCGTGCTCGGCAGCGCGGGGTCGACGATCAGGTGCTCGCCCTCGGGCTCGAGCCCGAGCATCGTGCGCAGGAGCAGGAGCGGCGTTCCGGTCGACCACGCCTGCGGGCTGCACGCGGTCGGGTACTGCACCGGGTACCGGGTCTCGCCGCGCTCGTAGCCCCCGAACGCCTCGGGCAGTCGACCGTCGAAGAACTCGGCCGCCTCGAGGATCCCGGCCGCGACCGTCGCCGCCTCCACCTTGAAGCCGTAGCGGCGCAGGCCCCACGCGATGAAGGAGTTGTCGAACGGCCAGACCGTGCCGACGTGGTAGCCGATCGGGTTGTACCGACCCTCGCCCTCCGCGAGCGTGCGAACGCCCCAGCCCGAGAAGAGCCGTGGGCCGAGCAGGTGCCGTGCGACCGCCTTCGCCTTCGACTTGTCGACGATCCCGCTCCAGAGCAGATGGCCGTTGTTCGACGTGAGCGCGTCGACCTGGGCTCCGTGCGGGTCCAGCGCCAGCGCGAAGTACTGGCCGTCCTCGACCCAGAAGTCGCGGTTGAAGCGGCGCTTGAGGTCGGCCGCTTCGCGTTCGAGTCGTGCTGCGAGCTCCTCGTCCTTCCAGCAGATCCGGGCGAGTCGGGCGCCGCGGAGCTTCGCGTCGTAGGCGTAGCCCTGCAGCTCGCAGGTCGCCCGCGGGAAGCCGGGCAGGCGCCCGTCGCGGAAGGAGATCGAGTCCCACGAGTCCTTCCAGCACTGGTTCTCGAGGCCCGTGTCCTCGTTGCGCCTCCGGTACGAGACGTAGCCGTTGCCCTGGAGGTCGGCGTACTCGTCGATCCAGTCGAGTGCGGCGCGCGCCTCCTGCTCGAGCTCGCGGACGATCGCACGGTCGCCGGTCCAGCGCTCGTACTCGTCGAGCAGCACGACGTAGAGCGGGGTCGCGTCGGCCGAGCCGTAGTACGGCGAGTGCGGGCGCTCCTCGAACGCGGTCAGCTCGCCGTAGCGCATCTCGTGGAGGATCCGGCCCGGGTCCTCGTCGCGGAAGTCGTCGAGGCCGACGCCCTGCCAGTCACCGAGCGCCCGCAGCGTAGTCGCCGCGAGCTCCGGCGCGAAGGGCAGCGCCTGCAGGCTGGTGAGGATGCTGTCGCGGCCGAACATCGCCATGAACCAGGGGAGCCCGGCGGCGGGGAGGCTGTGGCCGCCCGCAATCGGCGGCGAGAACCGGAGCGCAGCGAGGTCGACGAGGCTCCGGCGGTACGTCGCCTTGAGTGCCTCCGAGTCGGACTGGAGCTGCGGCGCGGCGTCGAGCCAGCGGTCGAGGTCACGGCGCATCCGGCGCTGCGCGTTCTCGAAGGACTCCGTCGAGCGGGCCGCCTGCCCAGGCAGCAGCCGCTCGATCGCGACGTCGACGCCGGTGCTCCAGCTGCCGTGGCCCGGAACCGTGATCTCGAAGCCGAGCCCGTTCTCGTCGATCAGCGCCTGCTCGGTCGCCGAGATCGCGGTCGAGCGCCGGTACGTCGCACGCTCGTACGAGAGCACGAGGCGCCCGTCCTCGACCGCCGTCGAGTAGCGCCCCTTCTTGGCGAGCGCGTCCTTGACCTCGAACAGGTCGGCGAAGTCCGAGGCGGCCTCGAGCCGGACGGCCAGCTCGACCGGCTCGTTCTGGTGATTGAGGATCGTCAGCTCTTCGTGGAAGCCGCGGCCGACAGCCCGTCGGCGGATCAGCGAGAGCTTGGCGTCGATGTAGACCGTGCCCGTGCCCGGGACGAGGAAGAAGCGCGTCTCGAAGTACTGGAGGTCGTCGACCGAGAGCGCGTTCATCCGCTCGCCGTTGATCGTCAGCACCCACGTCGAGAGGAAGCGCGTGTCGGCCGCGAACAGGCCGGTCGTGTCCGTCGGAGACGCCTCGATGTCGCCGCGCGAGTCGCTGACGACGAAGGTGCTCCCGTCGAGGATCTTGACGAGCCCGTCGCTCACGGCGCGTCTGAGGGTCGCGGAAACAGGCGCTGGAGCTGGACGAGGAAGCGAGGGTCGCCCGCGATCACGATCTCGCCGCGCAGCGCCGCGGCCATCATGTTGAGCCTGCCGGTCGCCGCCTTGTCGAACGTCTTGCGATCGGCGCGGACGGTTGTCCTGGCCTTCGTGTTCTTGCGCGAGACCGTGATCGCGCCCTTGTCGATCGACACGAGCCAGCGCTCGCGGGGGCCGCCGTCGGTGACCTCGAGGCGTGCGGTGCCGACGGCGTTCGCGAGCATCGGGTCGTACCCGCGTCGCGCGAGCTCGTCGATGAAGGCGGAGAACGGGCCGGAGCTCATGCGGTTCGGAACGCTAGCCGTGCGGGTGAGAGGCCCGCGTCGCCCAGAGGGGATGACGGCTCAGCGCCCGACGAGGTCGCGCCCGAGGGTCGCTCCGGCCTTCCTGGCGATGTCGCCGCCCCGGAACCAGGGCGGCAGCTCGAGCGCCAGGTAGTCCGCGAGCGCCTGCGCGTTCGGCTCGTACTCGGCGCGCAGGTGGTCGAGGTGCCGGCGGGCGGTCTCGGGGTCGACGTTCGCGACGGTCGACCGCTCGAGGATCGCGAACAGGTCGTCGAACTCCTCGTCGCTGAGACGGTCGACGTCGGCCGGCTCCAGGCTGAACTGGTGCGCGAGGTCGGCGAGCGCGTGGCGGCCGATCCGGTACGTGATGTCGGCGCCGTCGACGTCGGCGTCGGGCGCGGTCGCCTTGACGAAGGCGGCGACGTCGACCATCGCCGTCAACGCCGCGAGCCAGTTCTGGCCGACGTGCTGCGAGCGGTAGAAGCCGAGCAGCGGGTACGAGAGGTGCGTCTCCATCAGCTCCGCCGCCCACGCCTCCCACGACTGCAGGTCGCGCTCGAGCTCGCTCCAGCGCTCGCGCCCGGCCGCGCGGTGGAGCAGCGTCCCGGCCGCAGGCGGCGAGCCGCCGCGCGTCGCGAGCTGGGAGACCGCGGTCTCGCGTCGCGAGAACGCGGAGTAGACCGACGGCATGTAGCCGATCACGATGAAGAGCACGCCGACGCCAGTCGCCCCCTCCAGCAGCTGCACGATCCGCAGCCCGGTGGAGCCGCCGGACGAACCGGCGCTGATGAAGAGGCCCGTGCTCGACAGAAAGCGGTCGTTGAAGCTCCCGCCGGCGACGGCCCACTCGAGCAGGCCGTAGCCGATCACGAGGCCGATCGCCCAGACCAGGAGCTGGACGATCAGCGCGAGCGGCCCGAAGAAGCCGAGCAGCGTGTCGGCGGTCGCGGGCTGGAACCGACGCGCGAGCGCGCGCCACGGGCGCCAGAGGAGCCGGTTCAGCCCGCGGGCGATGCGCGGGTCGCGCTTGACGCGGCGCGGGAGCATGAACGAGACGAAGAACTCGCTCAGCATCAGGAAGATCAGGACGGCGCCGACGACCCCTGCGAGCACGCGCATGCCGGTGAGCGTACGCGACGGCGCACCGGCCGCCGAGCACGCGTGCTACCAATCGCGACGTGGGCTCGACCGTGATCCTCTTCCTGGCGGTGTTCGCGGCCAGCGCGGTCGAGGCGGTGGAGGCCCTGACGATCGTGCTTGCGGTCGGCGTCGTGCGCGGGTGGCGCTCGACGCTGATCGGCGTGGGGACTGCGTCGCTCGTGCTCGCTGCGGTCGTGGCGGCGCTGGGGCCGGCGCTCAAGCACATCCCGATCTCGTCGCTGCGGCTGGTCGTCGGCGCGCTCCTGCTCGCCTTCGGCCTGCAGTGGCTCCGCAAGGCGATCCTGCGCGCGAGCGGCTACCTGTCGCAGCGCGACGAGGCCGTCGCCTTCGAGCGCGAGCGCGCCGAGGCCGGCGCGGCAGCACGCGACAGCGCCGCGGCGATGGACTGGTACTCGTTCACGGTCGCGTTCAAGGGCGTGCTGCTCGAGGGCCTCGAGGTCGCGTTCATCGTCGTCACCTTCGGGAGCACGCAGGGGCACCTCGGGCTCGCCGTCGTGGCGGCGGCCGCCGCCGCCGTGGTCGTCGTCGTGGTCGGCGTGATCGTCCGCGGGCCGCTCCAGCGCGTGCCCGAGAACGCGCTCAAGTACGGGGTCGGCGTGCTGCTCACGAGCTTCGGGATCTTCTGGGGCGCCGAGGGCGCCGGCGTCGACTGGCCGGGCGGGGACGCCGCGGTGCTCGTGGTGATCGGCTTCGTCCTCGCCGGCTCGCTCGGCCTCACGTGGCTGCTGCGGCGCCGCCGCGTCGCGCTGCAGCTGTCGGCGGGCCGGGCGTGAGCAAGCTGCGCGCGTTCGGTTGCTTCTGGTGGGACTTCGTCGTCGGCGACGACTGGCAGGTCGCGGCGGGCGTGCTCGTGGCGCTCGCGGCCACGAAGCTGCTGACGAGCGAGGGAGTGAACGCGTGGTGGCTGCTGCCGGTCGGGGTCGTGATCGTGCTGGCAGCCTCGCTGCGACGGGCGACGCGCGCATGATGCGCGAGCTGCAGCAGGGCCTGTGGCACTGGACGGCGGCGCATCCGCAGTGGGAGCCGGACGCGGCGTGGGGCGAGCACGTCTCGTCGTACGCCGCCGACGACGGCGAGCGGCTGCTGCTGTTCGACCCGCTGGCGCTGCCGCGCGAGCTCGAGCGGCTCGCGTCGGAGCGCGAGCCGGTGGTCGTGCTGACGGTGCCGTGGCACGAGCGCGACGCGCGCTCGCTCGTCGCGCGCCTCGGCGCGGAGCTGTACACGCCGCCGCCGGACACGAGGGAGGACCTGATGCGCAAGTTCGGGGTCACGGCCGAGGAGGTCGGCGACGGCAGCCCGGACCTGCGCTGGCTGCAGGCCGAGGAGGCGCCCGGGGCGCACCTCTTCCTGGCGGGCGACCGGCTGCCGATCGGGCTCGAGGCCTTCCCGGGCAGGGGGCACAACGACCTCGTGCTCTGGCTGCCGAGCCGCCGCACCGTGGTCGCCGGGGACACGCTCGCCGACTTCGGCCGCGGCCTGGAGGTCGCTCCCGGCTGGCTCCCCGTCGGCGTGACGCGCGAGCAGATCAGGCACGAGCTGCGAGCGCTGCTCGACCTACCGGTCGAGCTCGTGCTCACCGCGCACGGGCAGCCGACCGACCGCGCGGCCCTGGAGCGCGCCCTCGCCTAGGCCGGGCGGCTCGGCTGCTTCAATCCACCCATGCCCGGCTCGGTCCTGGCCGTCGACGTCGGCGGCTCCCACGTCAAGGCGCTCCTCCACGGCGAGCACGAGAAGCGGAAGTTCGCCTCCGGTCCCACGCTGACCGCGCGGGAGATGGCCGACGGCGTGCTCGAGCTCGCCCGGGGCTGGCAGTTCGACCGCGTGAGCGTCGGCATCCCGACGCCGGTGCGCGGCGGCAAGCCGATCGCCGAGCCGGTCAACCTCGGCGACGGCTGGGTCGGGTTCGACTTCGAGGGCACGTTCGGCGTCCCGACGAAGGTCGTGAACGACGCGGTCATGCAGGCGGTCGGCAGCTACGAGGGCGGCCGGATGCTCTTCCTCGGGCTCGGCACCGGCCTCGGCTCGGCGCTGATCGCCGACGGCGTGGTCGAGCCGATGGAGCTCGGCCACCTGCCGTTCAAGAAGAAGACGTTCGAGGACTACGTCAGCGAGCGCGCGCTGCACCGGGTCGGCAAGAAGCACTGGCGCAAGGCGGTGTTCGAGACGGTCGAGCGGTTGACCGCCGCGGTCCAGCCGGACTACGTCGTGATCGGAGGCGGGGGCGCCGACGAGCTCGACGAGCTGCCGCCGAACACGCGCCGCGGCGACAACGAGAACGCCTTCCTCGGCGGGTTCCGGCTGTGGGACCCGGAGTGGGCGGGTCGCCTGGGCTAGCAGGTTTTCGCGCGCGCGCGGCGAAGTGCGCGCGCGGCAACCACCCTGCGGCATATGGCAGGCCGCGAGGAAGGAGCAGTACATGGCACGCTCGAGTACCTGGACCGGCTGGATCTCGTTCGCCGGCTGGCTGATGGTGATCGTCGGGATGATCGACTTCTTCGAAGGCCTGATCGCGATCATCCGCGGCTCGTACTACGCCGTCACGCCGAACCAGATCGTCGTCGTCAACATGACGACCTGGGGCTGGATCACATTGCTCTGGGGCATCGTGCTGGTGATCGCCGGTCTCGGCCTGCTGTCCGGGCAGAGCTGGGCACGCTGGTTCGCGATCGTGGTGGGCAGCATCGGCTTCATCCTCCAGCTCGGCTTCGTCGGCAGCGCCGCGTACCCGCTGTGGGCGCTCACCGTGCAGGCGCTGACACTGGTCGTCCTCTATGCGCTGATCGTCCGCTGGGACGACGCGCGGCCCGACGCGACGCTGGCGTAGACACGCGTTTCCGGAGCGGGGCCGCTCACGCGGCTCCGCTCCGATGAGTCCTGCGCGCGAAGGCGTTCTACGAGCGTGCCTTCGGCGTCGGCCCGCTGTTCGAGGACGACGACTCGGTGGCATTCGAGTTCCAGAACCTGGTGGTCAACCTGCCCGAGTCGGGCGCGGCGGGCGAGCTCGTCACGCGGGCGGCCGTCGGAGGACCGGGCGCCGGTGCCCGCTTCCAGCTGACGGTCTGGGTGGAGTCGCAGCCGCCCCCGCCGCCAAGGGGGGCGGCTGCGACGAGCCCGCAGCCTTGAGGCGGGCCGTGCACGAGTATTCCGCACTCGTGCCGAAAGGCGCAAGCTAGCCGCGCGGCGTCCGGGTCGCGCCGAGCGCGGTCACAGTCAGGTGGCCGTGGTTGCAGGCCATGGCGCCGAACCGGACGAGCCGGAACGAGCGCTCGTCCGGCGGTGTCACCTCGAGCCACGCCGACGGGCGGCAATGCTCGCTGCCGACCGGGACGTCGGAGGCCGACATGCCGGCGAAGGCGGCGCGGCCGGGCCGCAGGACGACGCGATGCCGACCGGGATCGCGCCGCGCGATGCTGCTCCCCCACGTGACGCGCGACGGCATCACCCGGTGGTGGGCGTCCTGGAGGCCGAGCCCCGGGTAGCCGTAGACGTAGCACGCGTGGCCGCTGCGGTTCTGGAAGGCGATGTCCATCGCGTAGCTCCCGGCCGCCGCGCCGCTCGGCAGGAGGTAGACGCGCAGGCCCGACGTGTGGCAGCGCGGGACGGAGGTCGTGCCGCCGGCGGCGCCGGCCGCGCAGGCGAGTGCGACGACCGCGAGCGCTGCAACTCTCACACGCTCATGGTCGCACGGCGCCCGGCGGTAGATTCGGCTCCATGACCGGCCCCGACGGCTACTTCGACGAGCCCGTCGCCGCGCGCTACGACGACGGCTCCTCGGACCTGTTCTCTCCGGAGGTGCTCGAGCCGACGGTCGACCTGCTCGCCGAGCTGGCCGCCGGCGGGCGGGCGCTCGAGCTCGGGATCGGCACCGGCCGCGTCGCGCTGCCGCTGGCAGCGCGCGGGGTCGAGGTGCACGGCATCGAGCTGTCGCGCGCGATGGTCGCGAGGCTGCGCGAGAAGCCGGGCGGCGCCGGGATCCCCGTCGAGATCGGCGACTTCGCCTCGACGCGGGTCGGCGGCACGTTCGCGCTCGCGTACCTCGTCTTCAACACGATCAACAACCTGACCACGCAGGACGAGCAGGTCGCCTGCTTCCGCAACGTCGCCGCGCACCTCGAGCCGGGCGGCCGCTTCCTGATCGAGGTCGGGGTGCCCGAGCTGCGGCGGCTGCCGCCGGGTGAGACGTACCACGTCTTCGACGTGAGCGAGACGCACTGGGGCATCGACGAGTACGACGTCGCGAACCAGGGCCTCGTCTCGCACCACTTCACGCTCGTCGACGGGCGGGTCGAGCGCGTCGCGATGCCGTTCCGCTACGTCTGGCCGGCCGAGCTCGACCTGATGGCGCAGCTGGCGGGCATGAAGCTGCGCGACCGCTGGTCGGGTTGGCGGCGCGAGCCGTTCACGAGCGAGAGCCGCAAGCACGTCTCGGTGTGGGAGAAGACGTGAGGATCACGCTCGCGTGCGCGGTGGCGCTCGCCGCGCTCGTCGCCGGCGTCGCGGCGCGCTCGGCTCCGCCGCCCCGGCTCTCGTTCGGCGGCTCGCAGGGGCTCGAGTTCGACGGCGGGTTCGCGGGCGTCGGCGACGCCGAGACGATCGCGGCCGAGGACGTGAGCGGGGACCGGAAGCCGGACCTCGTGCTCGGCAGCTACGCGAACCGGGTGGTCTGGCTGGCGATCCGCAGGCCACAGGGCGGCTTCACGGTGTCCGACCTCGTGCAGTTCGTCGCCGGCGTGCCGGCCGCGCTCGCGGTCGGAGACCTGAACGCCGACGGACGCGGCGACGTCGTGGTGGCGAACGGCACCGGCACGAAGGTCGTGTCGGTACTGCTGAACGACGGCACGGGCGGCTTCGACCGCGCCGACTACGCGACCGGGTCGTCGCCGCAAGGCGTCGCCGTGGCCGACCTCGACGGCGACGGACGGCCCGACGTGGTCAGCGCGAACTCCTCCGTGCGGACGGTCTCGGTGCTGCGGAACCTCGGCGGCGGCACGTTCGCGCCGAAGGCCGACTACCCCACGGGCCCGCTGCCGACGGCCGTCGCGGCGGGCGACGTGAACGGCGACGGCCGCGCCGACCTCGTCACCGGAAACGGCGGTGCCGCGACGGTGTCGGTGCTGCTGAACCGCGGCAACGGCACCTTCCGCGCGCGCACCGACGTCGCCACCGGCGGCGCGCCTAACTCCGTCGCCCTGGCCGACTTCGACGGCGACGGGCGGCTCGACGTGGCGACCGCGAGCCCGCGCTCGCCGCGCGGCCGGGGCGTGAGCGTCCTGCTCGGCCGCGGCGACGGGACGTTCCGGCCGCGGCGCGACTACGCCGTGAGCGGCGACGCGAGCCGCGTCGTCGCCGGCGACGTGAACGGCGACGGGCGGCCCGACCTGGCGCTCAGCGACACCGGCAAGCTCGCCGTGATGCTCGATCGCGGGGACGGCACGTTCGAGCCGCCGCTCTGGTTCGGGTACGCCGACTCCGTGGCCGCGGCCGACTTCAACCTCGACGGACGGCTCGACCTCGCGGGTGCCTGGGTGAACGACCGCAACGGCGACTGGAGCGTCAGCGCGCATCTGAACGCGCCCGGCCTCTGCGACGTGCAGAACGTCCTCGGCAAGACGCTCGCCGCGGCGAGGGAGCTGCTGCAGCGGGCCGATTGCGCCGTTGGCAGCATTCGCGGCGCGTATTCGACGCGCGTCCCGCGCGGGCGCGTGCTGCGGCAGTCGCCGCGGTTCCCGGGCGGCGTGCTGCGGAGCGGCGGCAAGGTCGCGCTCGTCCTCAGCCGCGGCCGGCGCTGATCAGACGCGCTGCGTGTCGCGCGCGTACGCGTGGCGCGCGAGCAGAGCGGCGCCCACCGTCCAGGCCGCGACGACGATCCAGCCGGTCGTGCCCCAGCCTTGCCCGCCGAGGCCGACGTGGCTCGCCTGGACGAGCCAGTACGAGGGCAGCGCCTCGGCGATCTTCTGCATCGCGCCGCTCGTGATCGGAAACCACGTTCCGCCGAGCAGCGCGAAGACCGCGGTCGTGCCGCCGATGGCGGGGCCGATCGAGTCGCTCGTCAGCAGGTGGCCGAGCAGGATCCCGAGCGCGGCGAACGGCGCGAGCCCCACCAGCATCAGCCCCGTCATGGCGACCCAGTTGCCTGCCTGGAGGTGCACGCCCAGCGTCGCGCCGGCGACGTACAGCAGCGCGATCGTCAGGATCCCCATCATGTAGGCGGTCGCCACCTTGACCCGGAAGTACGTCCTCGTCGAGAGCGGCGTCAGGCGCAGCTGCCGGTTCCAGCCGACGGCGCGCTCCGCGGCGATGCGCCCGCCCGAGCCGAGCACCGCGTTCATCGCGCCGAACGCGGCGAGGCCGACCATGAAGTAGAGCGGCGCCGAGATGCCGGTGCCGCCGAGGCTGTGCACGTTCCGGTTCGGCGCGGCGATCGCGTAGTAGAGCACGAGCGGAAAGCCGAGCGAGAAGATGTACAGGCGGCGGTTGCGGAACGTCCGCAGCAGCTCGAAGCGCGCGTAGGCGAGCGGGTTGCTCACGTCGGCACCTGCTGGTCGGCCGTGAGCTGGACGAACGCATCCTCGAGCCCGGCGCCGCGGACCTCGATGTCGCGCGCCTCCGGATGGCGCGCGAGCAGCTCGCGCAGCGCGACGTCGGAGTCCGAGCAGGCGAGCGCGACGCTCTCGCCGCGGCGCTCGGCGTGCGTCACGCCCGGCAGGCGCTCGAGCTCCTCGAGCGGCACGCTCGGCAGCGTCGCGCGGATCGTCCGGGAGCCGACGATCGCCTTGATCTCCGTCGGCGGGCCGTCTGCGACGACACGGCCCTGCGCCATCAGCACGACCCGGTCGGCGTAGGCGTCGGCCTCCTCGAGGTAGTGCGTCGCGAACAGAAACGTCTTCCCGCGGCCGGATAGCTCGCGGATCGTCGACCAGAACGCCCGGCGCGACTCGACGTCCATGCCGACGGTGGGCTCGTCGAGGACGAGCAGGTCGGGGTCGCTGACGAGCGCCACGGCGAAGCGCAGGCGCTGGCGCTCGCCGCCGCTGAGGCGCTCGGTGCGCCGGTCGGAGAGCCCGCTCAGCTGCGCCAGCCGCAGCGCCTCGTCGACCTCGAGCGGCCGCGGGAACAGCGCGGCCATCATCGCGACGAGCTCGCCGACGGCCAGGTCGCGGAGCACGCCGCCGTCCTGCAGCATCGCGCCGACGCGCCCGCCGCCGACCGCACGCTCCGGCGGGCCGCCGAAGACGGCGACCGTTCCGGCGTCCGGCCGCTGCAGCCCGAGCAGGATGTCGACGGTCGTGGACTTGCCCGCGCCGTTCGGTCCCAGGAGCGCGACCGTCTCGCCCTCGTGCACCTCGACGTCCATGCCGCGCACGGCGTGCACCGGCCCGGCCGGCGAGGCGTAGGTCTTCTCGAGGCCGCGCAGCTCGATTCCGCCCGAACGTGCCACCGCCCAACGGTAGCCGTAAGCTGCGGGCGTGCCAGAGGAAGCGAAGCTGGAGCAGACCGAGCAGGGGCTCGTGCCGCAGGGCGAGGGCTGGTACGTCGTCAACGCCCGCGACGTTCCGTGGAGCGCGGCCGAGGGGCGCGGCGCGTACGCGCGGCTCGAGGGAGAGCCGGAGTTCGAGCAGTACGGCGTCCACCTGGTCACGCTCGCCCCCGGCGAGGCGATGGCGATGTACCACTGGGAGGCCGACCAGGAGGACTTCCTCGTGCTCGCGGGCGAGGCGATCCTCGTGATCGAGGGCGCGGAGCGGCCGCTGCGGCGTTGGGACTTCGTCCACTGCCCGCCGGAGGCGAAGCACGTGATCGTCGGCGCCGGCGACTCGCAGTGCCTGCTGCTGGCGATGGGTGCGCGCGACCGCTCCGTCGGCCCGGACTGGGGCGGCTATCCGGTCGACGCGACGGCCGCGAAGCACGGGGCGAGCGTCGACGAGGAGACGACCGAGCCGGACGAGGCCTACGCGAAGGTCGGCCGCCGGCAGCCGACTCGCTTCCGCGAGGGCTGGCTGCCCGACTAGACGGCGGCGAGCACGCCGTCGAGCGGCGGCGGCACGTGGCGCAGGTCGAGCGCCTCCACGAGGAAGCGCGCGTAGCGGATCTTGCGGCTGCCGCCGCTGCCCATGAAGCGGCGCAGCTGCTCCTCGACGGGCCGTCCGCGCCACGACGGCTGCTTCTGCAGCGTCCGGAACGGGCCGAGGTCGCCGTTCGTGTCGAGCGCTCGGAGCACCTCGGCGGCGCCGAGCGCCCGGATCAGCTCGCCCTCGAGGTCGGGGTCGCAGACGAGCACGTCGTCGAGCGCCTGCCGGAACGCCTCTGCCTCGCCGGCGTCGACGAGCCCGACGAGCCGCGCGCCGGCGTGCCGCACGAGCGCCCGCCGGATCGCCTGCGCGCCGCCGATCGCCTCGACGGCCACGCCCTCCGCGGCCAGGTCGCGGCCGCGCCGCAGCGCCAGCGTCTCGAGCGCGACCTTGTCGCT
>DASSMZ010000239.1:0-2001 GCA_035688325.1 Gaiellaceae bacterium | reverse complement strand
GACTCGGACCCGGCGGCCGAGCACGACGAGTGCCTGCGCAAGCTGGCCGCGCTCGAGATGGCGATCGAGCTGGCGGAGGCGAGGTCGGCGGCGTGATCCTCTTGATCGACAACTACGACTCGTTCACGTACAACCTCGCCCACCTGTTCGGCGAGCTGGGCGCGGAGGTGGTCGTGCGGCGCAACGACGCGATCGACGCGGACGAGGCGGAGCGGCTGGCGCCCTCGCACCTGGTCGTCTCCCCCGGCCCCGGCCGCCCGGGCGACGCGGGCGCATCGGTCGAGATCGTGCGGCGCCTCGCGCCGACGACACCGACGCTGGGCGTGTGCCTCGGGCACCAGGCGGTCGTCGAGGCGTTCGGCGGCGAGGTCGGCCTGGCGAAGCGGCTCGTCCACGGCAAGCCGAGCGAGATCGAGCATGACGGGCGCGGGCTCTTCGAAGGACTGCCCGCGCGCTTCGAGGCCGGCCGCTACCACTCGCTCGCTGCGACGATGATTCCCGACGTGCTCGAGGTCTCGGCCACCTGCGTGGAGGGTGAGGTGATGGCGGTCCGCCATCGCGAGCTCCCGGTCGACGGCGTCCAGTTCCACCCCGAGTCGGTGCTGACGCCGGCCGGGCCGGAGCTGGCGCGCAACTTCCTGGAGGCCGCGCGATGACGGTGCAGCAGGCGCTCGCCCGGCTGCTCGACGGGCATGACCTGTCGCGCGACGAGGCGCGCGGGGTGATGAACGAGATCATGGTCGGCGAAGCGACGCCTGCCCAGATCGGCGGCTTCCTCGTCGCGCTGCGGCTGAAGGGCGAGACGCCGAACGAGATCGCCGGCTGCGCCGAGGCGATGCGGTCGCACGTGCTCTCGGTGCGGCCGAAGCGCGACGACCTCGTCGACACGGCCGGTACCGGCGGCGACGCGTCGCGCACGATCAACATCTCGACGGCGGCGGCGCTGGTGGCCGCCGCGGCCGGCGCGGGCGTGGCGAAGCACGGCAACCGCGCCGTCTCGTCGGCCTCCGGCTCGGCCGACGTGCTCGAGGCGCTCGGGTTCCGGCTCGAGCTGCCGCCCGAGCAGATCGAGCGCTCGATCGACGAGCTCGGCTTCGGTTTCCTGTTCGCGCCGACGCACCATCCGGCGATGCGGCACGCCGCGCCCGTGCGCCAGGAGCTCGCCGCCCGCACCGTCTTCAACGTGCTCGGCCCGCTGACGAACCCCGCAGGCGCCCGCGCGCAGGTCGTGGGCGTCTACGCGCCCCCGCTCGTGCGGACGATCGCGGAGGTGCTTGCGCAGCTCGGCGCCCGGCGCGCGTTCGTCGTGCACGGCGCGGCCGGGATCGACGAGCTCTCGCCGGCCGGGCCGAACCTCGTCTGCGAGGTCGTCGACGGCGGCGTGCGCGAGCGCGAGATCGACCCGCTCGAGCTCGGAGTCGAGCGCTGCGCGCCGGAGGAGCTGCGCGGCGGCTCGCCGCGCGACAACGCCGAGGCGATCCGCGGCGTCTTCCGCGGCGAGAACGGCGGCAAGCGATCGGCCATCCTGCTCAACGCGGCCGGCGCGATCGCCGCTTCCGGCCACGCCGCCGACCTGCGCGAGGGGCTCGAGCTCGCGCGCGAGGCGGTGGACTCCGGCGCCGCCCTCGAGCGACTCGACGCGCTGGTCGCGTTCTCTCAGGCCGCGGAGGTGAGCGCCTGATGGGCCGTTTCCGGGACGCGCTCGCCGGCGACGGCCTCGCTGCCATCGCCGAGGTCAAGCGGCGCTCGCCGTCCGCCGGCGACCTGCGGCCGGACGCCGATCCCGCCACGCTCGCAGCGGCCTTCGACCGAGCCGGGGCCGCGGCGGTCTCGATCCTCGTCGACGAGCGGTTCGCCGGGTCGCCCGCCGACCTCGCAGCAGCCAGGGCGGCCGCCGACGTCCCGCTGCTCGCGAAGGGCTTCTTCTCCGAGCGTGCCGAGCTCGAGCAGCTCCGGCGTCTCGGCGCCGATGCCGTGCTCCTCCTGCTCCGCGACCTCGAC
>DASSMZ010000214.1:0-2265 GCA_035688325.1 Gaiellaceae bacterium | reverse complement strand
CGCGAGAAGGCGATCTTCTGCCCGTCCGGCGACCACCCCGGGCCCGAGCAGCCGATCGAACTCGGGTCGGAGCGAGGGCCGCCGCAACCGGGCACGGGGATCTGCCGGAGCCCGGTGCCGTCGGAGTGCGCGACCCAGATGGTGCTCCGGTCGGCGGCGGGGACGTGAGCCGAGAACAGGATCTCGTTCCCCTGCGGCGACCAGCTGCCGCTGCAGAAGTCGAAATTCGTCCCGGCCGGCGCGATGTGCCTCAGCCCGCTGCCGTCGACCTTGACGGTGTCGAGCTCGTAGCTCGTGTCGCTCGCGCGCGTGATCACGAGCCGCTTGCCGTTCGGCGAGTAGTCGCTCGGGCAGTCGTCACCGTTCGGCTCGGAGGTCACGCGCTGGAGGCCGCCGCCGTCGGAGGAGCGGACGGTGTAGACGCCGTTCAGGCTCCCGTCCGTCTGGCCGAAGCCCTCGCAGGCGAGCCGCGAGCCGTCGGGCGACCAGACGCCGCAGAAGAGCGCCAGGTCGGGGTAGCGGTCGAACGGGAGCCCGAGGTCGGTCGTGGCGCCCGTGTCGACGTTCAGGAGCAGCTCCTGCCCCGAGGGCTGCAGGGTGAGCGGGACCTGTCGACCGTCCGGTGACCACTGGCCCACCTCGGCGTTGTCGTAGAGGAGCTGGTGATTCGCCCCGCCCGGATCGACGGTGTAGACCTGCTGCGTCCCCGTCACCGAGTTGTCGACGTTGACGACCAGCTTTCCGTTGGTGCCGCCCGGCCTCGCCGCGGCAGGGAGCGCGGCGATTGCCCCGATCCCTGCGACGAGCAGCGCGAGCGTGATCAGCTTGCGCATGATTCCCTCCTCTCTCGTACCTGCGCCTGACTGATGCGTCGAGGGTGTGGTGAGCCACTACCGACCCGCTATCGAGCGGTTACGGTCCGTTCGCGTGCTCGATTTCCGCATCCTCGGGCCGCTCGAGGTCATCGCCGAGGGCAGTCCCATCCGGCTGGGCGGCCCGAAGCAGCGCGCGACGCTCGCGATCCTGCTCCTGAATGCGAACCGCGTCGTCTCGGTCGATCGGCTGGCGGACGACCTCTACGCGGGCGCCGCTCCCGTCACGGCGGTGACGCAGGTCCAGCGGCAGGTCTCCGAGCTGCGGAAGCTCCTCGGGCCGGCTCACGGGATCGAGACGCAACCGCCCGGATATGTCCTGCGGCTCGCGCCCGAGCGACTCGACCTGCACCGCTTCGAGCGGCTCGCAGCCGATGCGAGCAGGTCGCTCGAGAGCGACGACGCACGACGCGCCGCCGATCTTCTGCGCGACGCCCTCGACCTCTGGCGCGGCCCGCCTCTCGCCGACCTCGCGTACGAATCCTTCGCGCAGCCCGCGATCGTCCGGCTGGAGGAGCTTCGCCTCGCGGCGGTCGAGCAGCGCGTCGACGCGGAGCTCGCGCTCGGTGCACACACGCAGGTGATCGCCGAGCTCGAGCAGCTCGTCCGCGAGCATCCGCTGCAGGAGCGTCTCGCGGAGCAGCTGATGGTGGCGCTCTACCGATCGGGACGGCAGGCGGAGGCGCTGGACGTCTACCGCTCGACTCGAAAGCGGCTCGTCGAGCTGCTCGGGCTCGAGCCGACAGAGGCGCTGCAGGCCCTCGAGCGCGCGATCCTCGCGCACGAGCCGGCGCTCGAGCCGGTTCGATCGGCGCCCGCGACCGCCGCCGTCGCCGTCCTCGCCGTCGTCTCCGGCGCGGATCGGCTCGACGCCCTGCTTGCGGTCGCGGAGCCGCTCGGACTGCTCCCGGGGCAGGAGCTGATCGTCGCCTGCCTGGTCGCGGACGAGGGTGAGCTCGAGCTGGAGGCGGCGGCCGTGAGCAGGCGGCGGACATCTCTCACGGCACCGACCCGGGCGGCCGTGTTCACGACACGCGACCCGCCGGAGGACGTCGTGCGCCTGGCCGGCGGGAACGACGTCGGGCTCGTGCTGCTGGAAGCGCCCGGCGGGCTCGACGGCGAACAGCTCCCAGCCGACCTGGCGACTGTGCTCGAGCGCGCGCCGGCGGACGTGGGGGTGCACTCGGCGCGGACGGGCGAGCTCGCCGGGGCCGGAGTCTTCGTGCCGTTCGGCGGCGGAGAGCACGACTGGGCGGCGCTCGAGCTCGGAGCCTGACTCGCGTCCGCAACGGCGGCCTCGCTCAGCCTGGTGGGGACGAAGGCGGAGTCGTCGAGCGGCCGGCGCGACGCGAGCCGCCTGCTGGCCGACGCCTCACTGGCGGCCCAGCGCGTG
>DASSMZ010000211.1:0-2579 GCA_035688325.1 Gaiellaceae bacterium | reverse complement strand
GTCGCGCTCGACCTGACGACGCTGGAGCCCCCGGAGGTCGACCCGCCGGCGGGCGTCGAGATCGTCAGCTGGGCCGAGCGGCCCGAGCTGGCGCGCGGGATCTATGGAGTCTCGGTCGAGGCGTCGCCCGACGTGCCCGGCTACGAGCACGAGCAGCACGAGCCGTTCGACGCCTGGCTCGCGCACGACATGTCGGGCCCCGGCGACTCGCCGGAGGCGACGTTCGTGGCACTCGCGGGGGATGAGGTCGTCGGCTACGCCAAGTTCTCGCTCACCACGGCGCGCCCCACGCACGCCTACCACGACCTGACGGCGGTCAAGCGCGCCTGGCGCGGGCGCGGCGTCGCGCGTGCGCTGAAGGCGGCGCAGATCCGATGGGCGAAGGCGAACGGCTTCGAGGAGCTGCGCACGCAGAACGACGAGCGCAACGAGCCGATCAGACGGCTGAACGCCGACTTCGGCTACGCGCCCGCGATCGGACGGATCTTCCTGCGCGGGCCGCTCGCGTGATCCGGACCGAGCGTCTCCAGCTGGTGTGGCTGACGGCCGAGGCGATCGAGGCGTTGCTCGGCGGCCGCGCCGAGCTCACGTACGCCGTCCCGCCGGACTGGCCCGACGAGCACGATGCGCGCTTCCTGCGCATGCGGCTCCGGCAGCTGCGCCTCGACTCCGGCCGGGCCGAGTGGGGCGTCGCCGCGATAGTGCTGCGGGAGCGCGGCGAGCTGATCGGTCACATCGGCTTCCACGGGCCGCCCGGCGTCAACGCGCGGCGCGAGCCGGACGCGGTCGAGATCGGCTACACGGTCTTCTCCGAGCACCGGCGCCGCGGCTACGCGACGGAGGCCGTGCGCGCGCTCCTCGGCTACGCGCGCGACCGCGGCGTCCACCGCTTCGTCGCCTCGGTCGCGCCCGGAAACGAGCCCTCGCTTCGCCTCGTGCACGGCCTGGGCTTCGTCGAGGTGGGGCGCCATTGGGACGAGGAGGACGGCGAGGAGCTGGAGCTCGTGCTGCACGATCCCCCGCCGGGGTGAGGCGGCCGCGGCCGACTTCGACCACGGTGCGAACGTCAACTGCGGCGCTGCGGCCGCACGTTCGGGAGGAGCGGCGAGATGAGGTATCGCTCGGTACGGCTTCGACTTCTGCGCTGGGCCACGACGCCCGCGAGCGCGGCCGACTGCGTCGGCGCGTGGCGGTACGGCCGGTTCGTCACCATCGCGCTGTAGGCGTCATCGACGCCGGCTCTTGAGCTCGCGCTCGATCCGGCGCTTCGTCTCGCGCTCCGCGATGTCGCGGCGCTTGTCGCGTCCTTCCTTGCCCCGCGCGAGCGCGAGCTCGACCTTGGCGCGGCCGTCCTTGAAGTAGAGGCGGGTGGGGACGAGAGTCAGCCCACGCTCGGCGACCCGCGAGCCGAGCTGCTCGATCTGCCGGCGGTGCAGCAGCAGCTTGCGGTCCCGGTCGGGGTCGTGCGGCTCGACCGACGCCTGTTCGTACGGCGGGATGTGGAGGCCGACGAGCCAGAGCTCGCCGTCGCGAGTGTCCGCGTAGGCGCGCTGCAGCACGGCGTGGCCCTGGCGGAGCGACTTCACCTCGCTCCCCCGGAGGACGAGTCCTGCTTCGACCTTGTCGAGGAAGTGGTAGTCGTGCCGCGCACGGCGGTTCTCGGCGATCGTCTTCTCTCCGGCGGCCCGAGCCATGGGCGCGATTGTAGGTCGGCACGGGATTGGCACAGTCGCGTAGCACCCGCGTGCGCAATTCGTCGCTAGGCTCGCCGTGGGCGGCGGGTGGACCAACTCCCCACCCAGGGTGGGGACGCGCGCGCGTGTGTACCTAGTGACGCGCGGCGCTCGCGAGCTCGAGCTCGACCTTGCCCTCGCTGCGGCGAATGTCGACGACACGCACCTGAACCCGGTCGCCCAGCCGGTACGTCCGCCCGCCGCGACGGCCGACCAGCGCGGTCGCGAGCTCGTTCAGCTCGAAGTAGTCGCCCGGCAGGCGACGCGCCGGGACGTAGCCCTCGAAGACCTCGCCAAAGCGCACGAAGATGCCCGACGGGATCACGCCCGTGACCTCGCCTTCGAACGCGGCGTCCCAGCCGAGCTCGAACAGTCGCCGTTCGAGCAGCCACGCGAGACAGAGCTCGTCCGCCCGGTACTCGATCCGCGCGGCGTGCCGCTCGCGTAGCGACGTGTGCTCCGCCGCCTCCTCGAGGTCGTCCGGAGGCGGCTCGTCCGAGACGCCCAGCTCACGCAGCAGCGCGCGGTGGACGACGAGGTCGGGATAGCGCCGGATCGGGCTCGTGAAGTGGCAGTACGCGGTGCTCGCAAGGCCCATGTGCCCGAGGTTCCACGGGTCGTAGCGCGCCTGCTTCAGCGCCTGGAGCACCAGCGCCGGGAACGCGTCGGCGCCGCGGCCCGACCGCATGACGTAGTCGGAGACGAGCTCGCTGGCGGCTCCCGCGAGCTGTGCAGCGTCGGCGGCGCCCATCCGCTCCGGGGCCGCCGGAGTCGGGACGCCGAGGTCCTCGAGCCGCGCGAGCAGGAGCGACACGGCTTGCGGCTCCGGCCGTTCGTGCACGCGGT
>DASSMZ010000209.1:0-14028 GCA_035688325.1 Gaiellaceae bacterium | reverse complement strand
CAACTGCGCGTGGGGCCTCTTCCTGCGCAATCACGACGAGCTGACGCTCGAGATGGTGACCGACGAGGAGCGCGACTACATGTACACCGAGTACGCGAAGGACCCGCGGATGAAGCTCAACCTCGGCATCCGCCGGCGCCTCGCGCCGCTGCTCGACAACGGCCGCGACGAGATCGAGCTGATGCACGCGATCCTCTTCTCGCTCCCGGGCTCGCCGGTCCTCTACTACGGCGACGAGATCGGGATGGGCGACAACGTCTTCCTCGGCGACCGCGACGGCGTGCGGACGCCGATGCACTGGACGGGCGACCGCAACGGCGGCTTCTCGTCGGCCGACTTCGCACAGCTCTACCTGCCGCCGCTGCTCGACCCGGTCTACGGCTATCCGTCCGTGAACGTCGAGGCGCAGCTGCGGACGCCGACCTCGCTCCTGCGCTGGCTGCACCGGTTCGTCGAGCTGCGCAAGGAGCATCCCGTCTTCGGGCTCGGCAGCTACGAGCCGTGCCGGCCGTCGAACCCGCGCGTCTTCGCCCACGTGCGGCGGTGGGAGGAGGAGACCGTGCTGTGCGTCCACAACCTGGCCCGGAGCGCGCAGGCAGCCGAGCTCGACCTGGCACAGTTCGCCGGGCTGGTGCCCGAGGAGATGTTCGGTCAGACGCGCTTCCCGCCGATCGGCGAGCTGCCCTACCTGCTCACGTTCGGGCCGCGAGGCTTCTACTGGTTCCGCCTCGTCGAGGAGGAGGCGGCGTGAGCGAGGTCCGCGAGCTGGTCTGCGCGCTGCCCGAGGCCGAGCTGCGCGAGTACGTGCTCGGCCAGCGCTGGTACGGCTCGAAGTCGGAGGAGGTCGCGTCGGTGCGTGCGGTCGACGCCTTCCCGCTGCGGCCCGGCGAGCAGGAGCCGCTGCTCGCCGTCGCGGTCGTCGAGGTCCGCTTCGCGGCCGGGACGCACGACCTCTACAACGTGCCGCTCGGGCTGCGCCGCGGCGAAGGCGGCTTCGCGTCGGCCGGCGGCTGGTCGGCGTTCGACGCGCTCGAGGACGAGGAGCTCGTCCACGGCCTGGTCGAGCTCGTCCGCGAGCGGGCGCAGGTCGAGCACGAGGGCGGCACCGTCCAGTTCTGCACGGTGGGCGAGGGCGCCGGCGACCTCGGCGAGATCGGGCCGGTGCGGCCGATGGGCGGCGAGCAGTCGAACAGCTCGGTCGTGCTGGGCGATCGCCTGGTGCTGAAGCTCTACCGGCGGCTGGAGGCCGGCGTGAACCCGGAGCTCGAGCTGCTGCGCTTCCTGACCGAGCGCGAGTTCCCGTCGATCGCCTCGCTCGAGGGCTGGGCCGCGCACCTCGGCCAGCCGCTCGACGCGACGCTCGCGATCCTGCAGCACTACGTGCCGGTGCGCCGCGACGGCTGGACGCTCGCCCTCGAGGACCTCGCGGCCGGCGGCAACGGCTTCGTCCCGCTCGTGCGGCGGCTCGGCGAGGTGACGGGCCGGATGCACGCCGTGCTCGCCTCGGAGACGTCTGACCCGACCTTCTGCCCGGAGGAGCCGAGCGCCGAGGCCGAGGCGCTGATCGTGGCCCGCATCGACGAGGAGATCGACCAGGTGTTCTCGTCGCTGCCGGACGACCCGGAGCTCGAGCCGATCGCGGGCCGCGCGAACGAGCTGCACGACCGGCTGCAGGAGATCGGCCAGGGCGGCTCGCTCGGGCGGCTGATCCGCCACCACGGCGACTACCACCTCGGCCAGGTGCTGTGGACCGAGGCCGACGACTGGGTCGTGCTCGACTTCGAGGGGGAGCCCGCGCGGCCGCTGCGCGAGCGCCGGCACAAGCGCTCGCCGCTGCGCGACGTGGCCGGGATGCTGCGCTCGTTCTCGTATGCCGCCAGCGCCTCGCTGCTCGAGCGCGGGATCGAGCCGCCGACAGGCTGGGAGGGCCGCGCGCGCTCCGAGTTCCTCGCCGGCTACCTGGCCGAGACCGACCCGACGATCATCCCCGACGGGTCGGCGCTGGAGCGGCGGCTGCGCCTGTTCGAGCTCGAGAAGGCGCTGTACGAGCTCCACTACGAGCTCGGCCATCGCCCCGACTGGGTCCGGGTGCCCGTCGCCGGGATCCTGCAGCTGCTGGACGAGGAGGCGGTGTGACGAACGAGGTCGAGCTGCTCGTCGAGGGGCGGCTCGCCGACCCGCACCACCTGCTCGGCGCGCACCCGCACGACGACGGCGTGGTCGTGCGCGCCTGGCGGCCCGAGGCCGCGGCCGTGGTCGCGAGGCCCGAGAACGCCGCGCCGGTCGAGCTCGAGCTGCGACACCCGGCCGGCCTGTTCGAAGGGTTCGTCCCCGACGCCGACGCGCCGCTCAGCTACGAGCTCGAGGTCAGCTACCCGGACGGGAACACGTTCACGCTGCGCGACCCGTACGCGTTCGCGCCCACGCTCGGCGAGCTCGACCTGCACCTGGCGGGCGAGGGCCGGCACGAGCGGATCTACGAGCGGCTGGGCGCGCACGTGCGCGAGGTCGACGGCGTCGCCGGCACCGCCTTCGCCGTCTGGGCGCCGAACGCCCGCGCCGCCGGCGTCGTCGGCGACTTCAACGACTGGGACGGCCGGCTCAACCCGATGCGCAGCCTCGGTTCGAGCGGGATCTGGGAGCTGTTCGTCCCGGGCGTGGAGGAGGGGCAGCGCTACAAGTTCGAGCTGAAGGGGCCGGACGGCCGGCTGCTCCCGCTGAAGGCCGACCCCTACGCGCTCGCCGCCGAGGTGCCGCCCGCCACCGCCTCGCGCGTCTACGTCTCACGGCACGAGTGGCGCGACGACGAGTGGCTCGAGCGGCGCCGCGCGACCGACCCGCTGGCGCGGCCGATGTCGATCTACGAGGTGCACCTCGAGTCCTGGCGGCGCAACCCGCTGGAGGGCAACCGCTCGCTCACCTACCTCGAGCTGGCCGACGAGCTCGCGGACTACGCGAACGACCTCGGCTTCACGCACGTCGAGCTCCTGCCGGTGATGGCCCACCCGTTCCCGGGCTCGTGGGGCTACCAGGTGACCGGCTACTTCGCGCCGACGCCCCGCCTCGGCGAGCCCGACGACCTCCGCGCGTTCGTCGAGCGGCTGCACCGCCACGGCCTCGGCGTGATCCTCGACTGGGTGCCGGCGCACTTCCCGCGTGACGAGTGGGCGCTCGCGCGCTTCGACGGCACCGCGCTCTACGAGCACGCCGACCCGCGGCGCGGCGCGCATCCCGACTGGGGCACGCTCGTCTTCAACCTCGGCCGGACGGAGGTGCGGAACTTCCTGCTCGCCAACGCGCTCTTCTGGCTGCGCGAGTACCACGCCGACGGCCTGCGCGTGGACGCCATCGCCTCGATGCTCTACCTCGACTACTCACGCGATGCCGGCGAGTGGGTGCCGAACGAGTTCGGCGGCAACGAGGACCTCGACGCCGTCTCGTTCCTGCGCCGCTTCAACGAGCTCGCGCACGACCGCGAGCCCGGGATGATCAGCGCCGCCGAGGAGTCGACCGCCTGGCCCGGCGTCTCGCGGCCGACCTACCTCGGCGGGCTCGGCTTCGGCTTCAAGTGGAACATGGGCTGGATGCACGACACGCTCGACTACTTCCAGCGCGAGCCGGTGCACCGCCGCTTCCACCATCACCAGCTGACCTTCAGCCTGATGTACGCGTTCTCGGAGAACTTCGTCCTGCCGCTCTCGCACGACGAGGTCGTCCACGGCAAAGGCTCGCTGCTCTCGAAGCTGCCCGGCGACCGCTGGCAGCAGCTGGCGAACCTGCGCGCGCTCTTCGCGTACATGTGGGCGCATCCCGGCAAGAAGCTCCTCTTCATGGGCGGCGAGCTGGCGCAGGAGCGGGAGTGGGATCACGCGGGCAGCCTCGACTGGCACCTGCTGGAACAGCCGGGGCACTCGGGTGTGCAGGCGCTCGTGCGCGACCTGAACCGGCTCTACCGCGAGGAGCCGGCGCTGCACGAGGTCGACTTCGAGCCGGCCGGCTTCTTCTGGCTCGAGCCGAACGACGCGGACGCGAACATGCTCGCCTTCGCCCGGCAGCCCGCGGGGAAGGGACGCCCGGTGGTCTGCGTCTGCAACCTCTCGCCCGTGCCGCGCGAGGGTTACCGCCTCGGCCTGCCGCGCGGCGGGCGCTGGCGCGAGCTGCTGAACACCGACTCGACCTTCTACGGCGGCTCCGACGTGGGCAACCTCGGCTCGATCGAGGCGTCGGGCCCGCCGTGGCACGACCAGCCGCAGTCCGCGGAGCTGCGCCTGCCGCCGCTCGCGGTCGTCTGGCTGGTGCCGGAGTGACGGTCTCGACGATGCCGGCGCTCGGCGCCGTGCCCGTGACCGGCGGCACGTGCTTCCGCGTCTGGGCGCCGAACGCGCGCAGCGTTGCCGTCCTCGGCCGCGAGCTCGAGCGCGGCGAGGACGGCGTGTGGGAGGCCGAGCTCGACCTGCCGCCCGGTACGGACTACCGCTTCACGGTCGACGGCGCCGAGTGGCCGGACCCGTGCTCGCGCTTCCAGCCCGACGGCGTGCGCGGCCCGTCGCGCGTGGTCGACGCCGGCACGTTCGAGTGGAGCGACGGCGGCTGGAGCGGCGTCCCTCTGGAAGAGCTCGTGATCTACGAGCTGCACGTGGGCGCCTTCAGCGACGACGGCACCTTCGACGGCGTGATCCCGTACCTCGACGGCCTGCGCGAGCTCGGCGTCACCGCCGTCGAGCTGATGCCGGTCGCGACCTTCCCCGGCGACCGCGGCTGGGGCTACGACGGGCTCTACACCTACGCACCGCACCCGGCCTACGGCCGGCCCGACCGACTCGCGCGCCTGGTCGACGCCGCCCACGCCGCCGGGCTCGGCGTGATCTTCGACGTGGTCTACAACCACGTCGGCCCGGGCTCCGAGGCGATCGCCGCCTTCGGCCCGTACTTCACCGACCGGCACCAGACCTTCTGGGGCGAGGCGATCGACTACTCGCAGCGTGGCGTGCGCGAGTGGGCGATCCAGAACGCGTGCCAGTGGGTGCGCGACTACCACGTCGACGGTCTCCGCCTCGACGCGGTGCATGCGATCTTCGACGACTCGCCGCAGCACGTGCTCGCCGAGCTGGCCGAGCGCGTCCGCGGCGAGAATGCGCGAGCCCTCGTCATCTCGGAGATGGAGACCGACGACTACCGGCCGATCGAGGAGTGGGGCCACGACGCGCAGTGGGTCGACCGCTTCCACCACGAGCTACACGTCCTGCTCACCGGCGAGCGCGAGGGCTACTACGAGCACTACGGCTCGGTCGCGGGCCTGAAGCGCGAGTACGGGCGGGAGCGGGCGGAGCGGCTCGTGATCTGCGACCAGAACCACGACCAGGTCGGGAACCGCGCCCTCGGCGACCGGCTCCCGCGCGAGCTGCTGCGGGTCGCCGCGGCGTGCGTGCTCTTCGCGCCGCAGACGCCGCTCCTCTTCATGGGCGAGGAGTACGGCGAGCAGCACCCGTTCCAGTTCTTCACCGACCACGTCGACCCGGCGATCGCCGAGGCGACGCGCGAGGGGCGCAAGCGCGAGTTCGAGCGCTTCGCCGCCTTCGCGGGCGAGGACGTGCCCGACCCGCAGGACCCGGCCACCTTCGAGCGCTCGAAGCTCGACCGCTCGGGCGGCGACGAGGAGCTCCGCGCCTTCTACACGCGCCTGCTCGCGCTGCGGCGGGAGCTGCCGCACGAGGTCGAGGTCGAGGCCGACGAGCAGGCACGGAGGCTGACCGTCCGGCGCGGCCGCGCGGAGCTGCGCGCGGACTTCGCCAACTCGACCGTCGAGCTCCGCACGTGAGGGAGGTCTGGCCGGGCGCGCCGTTCCCCCTCGGCGCGACCTGGGACGGCGAGGGGACGAACTTCTCGCTCTTCAGCGAGCACTCACAGCACGTCGAGCTCTGCCTGTTCGACGGCGACGACGAGGAAGAGCGCGTCTCGCTGCCGGAGCGCTCGGCGTTCAACTGGCACGGCTACCTGCCGGGCGTCGGGCCCGGCCAGCGCTACGGCTACCGCGTCCACGGGCACTACAGGCCCGAGGAGGGCCACCGCTTCAACGCCGCGAAGCTGCTGATCGACCCGTACGCCAAGGCGATCGAGGGCGCCGTCGACTGGTCGGCTGCACACGTCTTCCCGTACGTGATGGACGGCAGCGAGGACGCCGACCTGCGCGCCGACGGGCAGGACTCCGCAGCGGCGATCCCCAGGTGCGTCGTCGTCGACCCCGCCTTCGACTGGCAGGACGACCGCCCGCCCAACACGCCGTGGACGCAGACCGTCATCTACGAGGTGCACGTCAAGGGCTTCACCGAGCGCTACCCGACGCTGCGCGAGGACCTGCGCGGCACGTACGCGGGCCTCGCCAGCGACGAGGCGATCGAGCACCTGCGCGACCTCGGCGTGACCGCGGTCGAGCTGCTGCCGGTGCACCACATCGCCGACGAGAGCTTCCTCGTCGAGCGCCGCCTGACCAACTACTGGGGCTACAGCTCGATCGGATACCTCGCGCCGCATGCCCTCTACTCGGCGAGCGGCACGGGCGGCGAGCAGGTGCGCGAGTTCAAGGGGATGGTCAAGGCGCTCCACCGCGCCGGCATCGAGGTGATCCTCGACGTCGTCTACAACCACACGGCCGAGGGCAACCACCTCGGGCCGATGCTCGCCTTCAAGGGCGTCGACAACGCCGCGTACTACCGCCTCTCGCCGGACGACCCGCGCTACTACGTCGACTTCACCGGCACCGGCAACTCGCTCAACCCGGTGCACCCGAGCGTCCTGCGGCTGATCATGGACTCGCTCCGCTACTGGGTGATGGAGTGCCACGTCGACGGCTTCCGCTTCGACCTGGCGGCGGCGCTGGCGCGCGAGTTCTGGGACGTCGACCGCCTGTCCGCCTTCTTCGACGTCATCCACCAGGACCCGGTGCTCTCGCAGGTGAAGCTGATCGCGGAGCCGTGGGACGTCGGGCCCGGCGGCTACCAGGTCGGCAACTTCCCGGTCCTCTGGACGGAGTGGAACGGGCTCTACCGCGACACGGTGCGCGACTTCTGGCGCGGCGCGACCAACGGCGTCGGCGACTTCGCCGGGCGCATCAGCGGCTCGAGCGACCTCTACGCCGAGGACGGCCGCCGGCCCGTCGCGTCGATCAACTTCGTCACCGCCCACGACGGCTTCACGCTCCACGACCTCGTCTCGTACAACGAGAAGCACAACGAGGCGAACCTCGAGGAGAACCGCGACGGCACCGACGACAACCGCTCGTGGAACTGCGGCGTCGAGGGTCCGACCGACGACCCGGGCGTGCTCGACCTGCGCTGCCGCCAGATGCGCAACTTCCTGGCGACGCTCTTCCTCTCGCAGGGCGTGCCGATGCTGCTCGGCGGCGACGAGCTCGCCCGCACGCAGAGCGGGAACAACAACGGCTGGTGCCAGGACAACGAGCTCTCCTGGTTCGACTGGGAGCTCGACGACGGCAAGCGCGAGCTGCTCGACTTCACGCGCCGCCTGATCTACATGCGCCGCCACCATCCGGCCTTCCGGCGGCGGTTCTTCCTGCAGGGGACGAGCGTCGAGGGCTCCGGGCTGCCGGACGTGTGGTGGTTCCGGCCGGACGGCCGCCGCATGACGCGGCGCGACTGGGAGAACGGCGAGGTGCGCTGGCTCGGGATGTTCCTGAACGGCGACGAGCTCCACGAGACGACCTCGCGCGGCGAGCCGATCGGCGACGAGTCGTTTCTGCTGCTGTTCAACGCCCATCACGAGCCCGTGACGTTCCAGCTGCCGGCCAGGCGCTTCGGCGCGCGGTGGAAGCTCGAGCTCTCGACCGCCGACCCGCACGCGGACGAGCGGTCGTTCGCCGCACGCGAGCCGGTCGAGGTCGAGTCGCGCTCGCTGCTCGTCCTGCGCCGCGGCTGGTGACGGTCGCTCGCCTTCGGCTTGCTCCCGCGGGGGAAACCCTGTTTCCCGCGCGTACGGGCCACGGCCTGAGCGCCTTCCGGGCCCTGTACCGGCTCCAGCTGGGGCCGCACCTCGACTTCGCCGGCGCCCGGCGGCTCGTGCCCTACCTGCGCGCGCTCGGCGTCTCGCACCTCTACCTCTCGCCGTCGCTGCAGGCGCGGCCGGGCTCGACGCACGGCTACGACGCCGTCGACCCGCGCGAGCTGAGCGCGGATCTGGGCGGCGAAGACGAGTTCCGCGCCCTCTGCCGCGAGGCGCCGGGCATCGTGCTCGACATCGTCCCCAACCACATGGCCGCCGACGAGGCGAACCCCTTCTGGGCCGACGAGCAGCAGCGGCGGAAGGTCTTCGACGTCGACCCGGAGACCGGCTGGCACAGGCGCTTCTTCACGATCGACGACCTCGCCGGAGTGCGCGTCGAGGACCCCGAGGTGTTCGAGCTCACGCACGCGAAGGTGCTCGAGCTCGTGCGCGACGGGTCGCTCGACGGCGTGCGGGTCGACCACGTCGACGGGCTCGCGAGCCCGCGCGAGTACCTCGGGCGGCTGCGAGACCGCGGCGTCGGGCACGTCTGGGTCGAGAAGATCCTCGAGCGCGGCGAGGAGCTGCGGGCGTGGCCGGTCGAGGGGACGACCGGCTACGAGTTCCTGAACGACGTGCTCGGCGTGTTCGTGGATCCCGCCGCCGAGGAGCCGCTGACACGGCTGTACGCGGAGGTCACGGGCGAGCGGCGTCCGTTCCGGGCCGTGGCCGACGAGGCGAAGCTCGAGCAGGCGCGCAGCGACTTCGGGCGTGAGGTCGAGCGGCTGCGGCGCCTGTTCGACGAGCCGGGGCTGGCCGAGGCGCTGGCGTCGTTCCGCGTCTACCGCACCTACGTCGAGCCGGCGCTGGGGCGGGTCGAGGCGGCCGACCGCGCCGAGGTCGAGCACGCGGGGCTCGCCGAGCGCCTCGCACGCGTGCTGCTGCTCGAGCAGCCCGGCCACGAGGAGTTCGTCACCAGGTTCCAGCAGACGACGGGGCCGGTGATGGCAAAGGGCGTCGAGGACACGGCCTTCTACCGCTACTCCCGGCTGCTCGCGCTGAACGAGGTCGGCGGCGACCCGGGCCGCTTCGGCCTCTCGCTCGAGGCGTTCCACGAGGGGCAGGCGACGCGCCCGCCGCGGTCGCTGCTGACGACGTTCACCCACGACACGAAGCGCTCGGCCGACGTGCGCGCCCGCCTTGCGGCGCTGACGTGGCTCCCGGACGAGTGGGAGCGGCTGGCACGCACGCTCGCGGTCGAGGGCGAGGACGAGTACCACGTGCTGCAGACGGTCGTCGGCGCGTGGCCGCTCGAGCCGGAGCGCCTCGACGCGTACGTCGAGAAGGCCCTGCGCGAGGGCAAGCGCACCTCGAGCTGGGCCGACCCGGACGAAGAGGCCGAGCGGCGCGTGCAGGAGCACGGCCGCGCGCTGCTGGAGAGCCGCGAGGTCGAGCGCCTCGTCGAGCTCGTCCGCCCGCTCGGGCGCGAGCTCGCACGCGGGCAGCTGCTGCTGAAGCTGACGAGCCCCGGCGTGCCGGACATCTACCAGGGCGACGAGCTCGAGACGCTCACGCTCGTCGATCCCGACAACCGCCGGCCCGTCGACTGGCGTCTGCGCGAGCGCCTGCTCGCGAGCGGGGGCGACCGCAAGCAGCGCCTGACCCGTCAGGCGCTCGAGCTCCGCGCCCGGCGCGCCGACGCCTTCGCCGGAGGGTACGAGCCGGTCGACCTCGGGCCGGACGTCTGCGCCTTCACCCGCGGCGGCGAGGTGCTCGTGGCCGTGCCGCTGCGGCCGGGCGCGCAGGTCGAGGTGGGCGCGCCGTGGCGGGAAGTGGTGCCGGGCCTGTACGAGCGTTAGTGGACGACGATCGACCGGCTCGCGGTGCCGGTCTCGAGCGAGACGACGCGGAAGCGCGTGCCCGTCGGCGCGTAGACGACTCGCGTGTACGAGCCGGTCGCGTCCGTCACCGCGCCCGGCCCCCCGACCGGCGTCCAGCCCGACGGCACCAGGCGCTGCAGCTGGTAGAGCCGCCGTCGCGCGCCGGGGCGGACCTGGCCCCAGATGGTCGTGCGCAGCCCGCGCCGCGCGGTCTCGACGATCGGGAGCATGAACGAGTTGAACGACGGCTTGAGCAGGCCGGTGCTCGACATCAGCCCCGTCTGCCAGCCGTTCGAGCGCGGCTCGTCCTCGAGCATGAACTGGATCAGGAGGTCGACCGAAGGCGTGCTGCGGACGCGCCAGGCCGCCTCGGCCAGGTACTGGGCCTGCTGCGCCCACGAGACGCCGGCCGGGTTCGGCGGGTTCGTGTTATAGCCGTACTCGGTCAGCCAGATTCGCTTCGGCCCGAAGTCGCGCCGCACCTCGGCGATGAGCTTCGGCAGGTTCGCGAGCGTGAGCACGCCGGTGCAGTAGCGGCAGACCCCCTTCGCGAAGCCGAACGGCCGCTCGCCGCGTGTCACGGGGTACGGATGGTGCGAGTACGCGTCCAGCCGCGCGTGCGCGGCCCGCATGCCGCGCATGAACCTCACCGGCGAGAGCCCGGTGGCGGTCGAGCGCGGCGAGGTCGCGCCGCCGGCGACGCGATCGGCCTGGTCGAGCGCGTGCAGGGCGGCGTACGCCGGGTTGAGCAGCCGCTGCACGTAGACCTGCGGCGAGTTCGGCTTCAGGAACGACTGCAGGTTCGGCTCGTTCCAGATCTCCCACAGCCGCAGCCAGGGGTAGCGCTTGGCGACTGCGATCGCGAAGTCGGCGAGCGCGTACTTGCCCGTCGGCGCGACGTTCGAGCCCTTGCCGCCGTTCGCCCACGCGGGCGCGCGGTAGAGGGTGACGAGCACCGAGATCCCGTGGGCGTGGAGCGCCCCGAGGATCGCGTCGGTGTCCGTCCAGCGGTACGCCGGGTCGCCCGGGTTCGCGGGCTCCCTCGGCTTCTTCGGCGCGACCTCGCGCCAGTTGACCATGTAGCGGACGAGGCCGACGCCGAGCTCGTCGAGCGTCTGCAGGCTCGGCTCGAGCGACGGGCCGCTCGCCAGGTAGGCGTCGTCCTGGATCCCGTAGCGGACGAACGGCGAGGCGCCCGCCGCGGCGGGAAGGAGCAGCGCCACCACGACCGCCGCGAGCGCGAGCTTCATCGACGTCAGTGAACCACGATCGTCCGGCTGGAGGTGCGGCTCGGGAGCCAGAGGGCGCGGAAGCGCGCGCCTCGCGCCGCGCGCACGACCCGGGTGTACGACCCGCGCAGGTCGGTCAGCGCCGGCCGTCCGACGTTGACCCAGCGTCCGCCTGCGAGCCGCTGCAGCCGGTACTCCCGCTTGCCGAAGCCGGCGCGGACCTGGCCCCAGATCGTCGTCCGCAGGCCCGTCCTCGCCGCCTGCGCGATCGGGAGCATGAACGAGTTGAACGACGGCTTCGCGACGCCCGCGTACGTGAAGAGCCCGCTCTGCCACCCGGCGAGGCGCGGCTCGTCCCGGACCATGAAGTGGATCAGGACGTCGACGAAGCGCGCGCTCTTCGCCCGCAGCGCCGCCTCGGCGAGGTACTGGGCCTGCACCGAGCGCGAGACGCCGGAGCGGTCGGGCGGGTTCGTCTGGTAGCCGTACTCCGTCAGCCAGATCCGCTTGGGCCCGAAGTCGCGCCGCACCTCCCGCAGCAGCAGCGGCAGGTTCGCCAGCGTGAGCACGCCCTTGCAGTACCTGCACGTGGTGCCGTAGAAGCCGTTCGGGCGTTCGCGGCGCGTGACCGGGTACGGGTGGTGCGAGTAGGCGTCCAGGCGCGGCCGCGCCGCGCGCATGCCGCGCATGAACGCGACCGGAGACATGCCGCTCGGCGTCGGCCGCGGCGAGGTGGCGCCGCCGGCGACGCGGTTGGCGCGGTTGAGCGCGTGCAGCGCGGCGTAGGTCGGGTTCAGCAGCCGCTGCACGTACAGCACGGGCGAGCTCGGGTTGAGGAAGGAGCGCAGGTTGGGCTCGTTCCAGACCTCCCACATCCGGATCCACGGGTAGCGCCGCGCGACCGCGGTCGCGAACGCGGCGAGCGACCACTTGCTCGTCGGCAGGCCGGAGGCCTTGCGGCCGCCGTTCGCCCAGCCGGGCGTGCCGTAGAGCGTCACCAGCACGGCGATCCGGTGCTCGTGGAGGCCCTTCAGCACCGCGTCGGTGCTCGCCCAGTCGTACGCTGCGTCGCCCGGGTTGACCGCCTTCCGCGGCCTCTTCGGCGCGACCTGGCGCCAGTTCACCGTGTAGCGCACGAGCTTCGCGCCCATGCGGTCGAGGGTCGCGAGCCGGCTGTCGAGCGACGGCCCGGCCGACAGGTACGCGTCGTCCTGCACGCCGAACTGTACGTACGGCGAGGCGGAGGAGACGGACGGGACGAGCAGGGCGACGGCGGCGGTGCAGACGGCGGCGAGGACGGCGAGCTTCATGCGAAGGAACCCCCTGGGTCGGTTACCTGGCTGCTCTCCGGTTACGACGCTTCGTAGACCGATGAGTCGGTAAGGCTCCTGTAAGGATTCGGTGTAGAAGCCGATCACTGTAGAATGCAGGTATGTCGCGCCCGTCACTGCCGACCCTCGCCGCCGAGCTCTCGACCTGCTGGCGCGAGCTCGGCTCGACGCTCGCCAGCCGGCGCCTGCACGCGTCGCTCCACCCGGAGCTCGCGTCGATGCTGACGCCGAGCAAGCTGCGGGCGCTCGACCTGCTGGCCGAGCACGGCGGCCTGCGCATCGGCGAGCTCGCCGACCGCGTCGGCATCGACGACACGACCGCCACGCGGCTCGTCGACCGCCTCGAGGACCTCGGGCTCGCGCATCGCGGCACGGTCGAGGGCGACCGCCGGGCGATCGTCGTCCAGCTGACCTCGGAGGGCGAGGAGCTCGTCGCCGGCGTCCTCGCGCGGCGGCGGCAGTTCTTCGTCGACGTGCTCGGCGCGCTCGAGCCGGAGGAGCGGCTACAGCTCGTCCGGCTGACCGAGAAGGCGGCGCTCGCGCTGCGGACGCGCAGCGAGGAGCTGGTCGTCCGGTGACCGCGCTCGTCCGCGCCGAGGAGCGCGCCGAGCGCCTCGTGACCTACCCGCGCGCCATTCTCTAGCCTGGGAGGCGTGAGCAAGGAGCTGGCAATTCGCCTCCGCGGCGCGGTCAAGCGCTACGGACCGATCACGGCGGTGGCCGGCCTCGACCTGGACGTGCCGGTCGGAACCTGCGTCGGCCTGCTCGGACCGAACGGCGCGGGCAAGTCGACCACGATGCGGCTCCTGACCGCGCAGGCGATCCCGGACGGGGGCGAGCTCGAGGTGCTCGGCCACCGGCTCCCGCAGGACTCGAAGGCCGCGCGCGCCGAGTGCGGGGTGGTGCCGCAGCTCGACAACCTCGACGTGACGCTGACGGTCGAGCAGAACCTGCTCGTCTTCGCGCACCTCTACCGCATCCCGCGCCACGAGCGGCGCGAGGCGATCGAGCGCGCGCTCGAGATCGCGAACCTCGGCCACCGCCGCGACACGAAGGTCGACAAGCTCTCGGGCGGGATGCGCCGGCGCCTCTTGATCGCGCGGGCGCTCGTCCACCGGCCGCGGCTGATCCTGCTGGACGAGCCGACGGTCGGGCTCGACCCGCAGGTGCGGCAGGAGCTGTGGGCGCTGATCGACGCGCTGCGCTCGGAGGGGACGACGATCCTGATGTCGACGCACTACATCGAGGAGGCGCAGCGCCTCGCCGACACCGTGCTGATCATGTCCCACGGCCGGGGCGTCGCCGCCGGCCCGCCCGCCGAGCTCGTGCTCGAGCACGCGGGCAGTCAGGTGCTGGAGGTCTTCGGCACGCCCGCGCGCCTCGCCGAGGTGCAGGCGGAGGCCGCGGCCGAGGGCCTGCGCACGCGACGGACGGGTACGAGCATCTCGATCCTCGGCATCGACGGCAACGGCCGCGGCTTCGAGGGCGAGCGCCGGCCGGCGAACCTCGAGGACGTCTTCGTCCTGCTCACCGGCGAGGAGATCGAGTGATGGCCGCGGGCGTGGAGACACAGCGCATCGGCCGCCTCGAGCG
>DASSMZ010000205.1:0-8738 GCA_035688325.1 Gaiellaceae bacterium | reverse complement strand
CGCCTCGTTCTGGCTCGGGGCGACGTAGATCGCGCGCTCGAGCAGGTGGCGGAAGAGGCCCGGGTAATCGTCGACGAACAGCGTCGCCATCGCCCCCACGCGCTCGAAGCGCCCGTACCGTCCGAGCGGGTCGAGGCCGCGGCCCTTCGCCTCGAGCTCTTCGTACACCTCCGGTGTCAGACGCCTTAACACGGACAGGCCCGCCGCGGTCGCGAGCGGGTTCCCCGAGAGCGTCCCGGCCTGGTAGACGCCGCCGGCCGGCGCCAGACGCTCCATCAGCTCGGCGCGGCCTCCGAACGCCGCGAGCGGCAGCCCGCCGCCGAGGATCTTGCCGAGGACGGTCAGGTCGGGCAGCACGCCGAAGCGCTCCTGCGCGCCGCCGCGGGCGACGCGGAACCCCGTGATCACCTCGTCGAAGACGAGCAGCGCGCCGCTCTCCTCGCAGAGCCGTCGTAGGCCCTCGAGGAAGCCCTCCGGCGGGCCGACGACGCCCATGTTCCCGGCCACCGGCTCGACGAAAACACAGGCCGCGCCGTCGAGCTCGCGCTCGACCGCCTCGAGGTCACCGTAGTCGACGACGCGCCCCTCCCCACCCGCGTCGATCCCGAGCGTCCGCACGCCCGAGCCGGCCTCCGAGAGGAACGGGTCGGCGTGCCCGTGGTAGTTGCCGCGGAAGCGGACGAACGGCTCGCGCCCGGTCGCTGCGCGCGCCAGCCGAAGCGCCGTCATCGCGGCCTCGGTCCCGGACGAGACGAGCCGTACCAGCTCCACGGACGGCACCGCGTCGACGATCTCCTCCGCCAGCAGCACCTCGCGCTCGGTCGCCGCGCCGAAGCTCGTCCCGTCGCGCGCAGCCTCGACGACCGCCGCCACGGTCTCGGCATCCGCGTGCCCGAAGAGCAGCGGGCCCCACGACATGACCCAATCGAGGTAGCGGCGTCCGTCGGCGTCCTCGAGGTACGCGCCCTCGCCGCGGGCCGCGAAGAGCGGCACCTCGAGCCCGACAGCCTTCATCGCCCGCACCGGTGAGTTGACGCCGCCGGGGATGACCCGCAGCGCCCGCTCGTAGAGCTCTCGAGAGCTCACTCGTCGCGCAGGGCGAACAGGTCGCGCAGCGGCTCGGAGCCGGTCTCTTTCGCGCGCACGGTCGGCGCGTGCAGGAGCTTGTTCACGATCTGCGCGGTCAGCGTCTCGACCGTCTCGCGCTCGCGCGGCGAGAGCTCCGCGAGCCGGGCGCCCGCGCGCGCCAGCTCCTCCGAGCGGATCTCCTCGGCCCGCGCGCGCAGGTCGCGAATCGCATCCGCCGCGTCGCGCGAGCGGCGCCATTCCGCGAACCGCGCCGCCTCCTCGGCCACGACCGCCTCGGCCTCGCGCACCTCGTCCTCGCGGCCGACGAGCCCCTCGCCGAGCGCGTCGATGTCGAACAGCGTGCAGCCGTCGAGCTCGCCGATCGCCGGGTCGAGGTCGCGCGGCACGGCGACGTCCACGAGCACGAGCGGCTTCTCGCGCGGCCGCACCGCCGCCGCGTGGAGGATCGGGTACGGGCACCGCGTCGCCGAGATCACGAGGTCGGCCTCGGGCAGCTCGACGGCGACTGCGTCGAACGCCGCCGCTCGCCCGCCGACGCGCTCGGCGAGATCCTGCGCGCTCTCGAGCGTCCGGCTCGACACGACGACCTCCGCTCCGCGCATGCGCAGGTCGCGGGCCGCCAGCTCGCTCATCTTGCCCGCGCCGAAGAGCAGCGCGCGCCGCCCCTCGACGCCGGCGAGCTCGCGTACCCCGAGCTCGACCGCCGACGCCGCGACCGACTCGGGCAGCTCGTGCAGCCTGACCTCGGTGCGCACGCGCTTGCCGGCGCGCAGGGCGTCCTCGAAGAGCCGGTTCAGCAGCGCGCCGGTGGCGCCGCGCGTCCGCGCCGCCTCGTACGCCTCGCGCACCTGGCCGAGGATCTGCGACTCGCCCGGCACGAGCGAGTCGAGCCCGGCGGCGACCCGGAAGAGGTGTGCAACCGCCTCGCCCTCGTCCCAACGAGCGAGCAGCGGGCCGAGGTCGAGCCCCGAGCGCCGCTCGAGCTGCTCGCGCACGCGGTCCGGGTCGCCGCCCGCGAGGTAGACCTCGGTGCGGTTGCAGGTCGAGAGCACGACCGCCTCCCCGAGCTCGGACGCCAGCTCGCCGGCGTGGCCGTCGGCGAGGTACAGCCGCTCGCGCACCTCGAGCGGCGCATGGTGATGCGAGACGCCGACGGCGAGCAGGCGCGTGGAATCGGAGGTGGCCGCGGGCACTGGACCGCAGCCGATGCTACCTGGGGAGATACTGGACGGCCGGAGGGACGATGAGCACGCCGCCACGGATCGACGGGGTCGCGACGGGCACGACCGGCCTCGTCGGCCGCGCGCCGCACGGCCCGGTGAGCCAGGCGATGCTCGTCACGAGCCTCGCCGACTACGAGCGCGTCTTCGGCGGAGCGCAGCCCGGCCGCGAGCTCTTCCTCGGCGCCCAGCTGTTCTTCGACAACGGCGGCCGGCGCGCCTGGGCGGTGCGGCTCGCCGGCCAGGGGCAGGCGGCGCTGGGTCGCGCGCTGGCCGCGCTCGAGGCGATCGACGATCTCGGCCTGCTCTGCCTCCCTGCGCTCTCGGGCGGGCAGGCGCTCTCCGCCGCGGCGGCGTACGCGCGCTCCCGGCGCGCGTTCTACGTCGGCGAGGCGGCCGCGACGAAGACGGCGACGCGTTCGGCCGTGGGAGCGATCCGGGCCGCAGACCGCGGGCACGCAGCCGTCTGGTTCCCGCGCCTGGAGGTGCGCGACCCGCTGCAGCCTGCCGCGACCACGCAGCTCGGCCCGTCGGCCGCGATCGCCGGCCTGCTCGCACGCACGGACGTGGAACGCGGCGTCTGGGCGTTTCCCGAGGCCGGACTCCAGGGCGCGACGGGCGTGGCGTCGCCGATCGACGCGCGCGCCGCGGCGCTCCTCCGGCGCGACGGCGTGAACGCCGTTCGCCGTGTGGCCGGACACGGGATCCAGGGGTGCGTTTGCCGGTCGCACCGCAGCCGAGTCGTACTTCGTGCGCTGCGGCCTCGACACGACGACGCAGCGCGACATCGAGAACGGCGTCGTGAACGTCGAGGTCGGGTTCGCGCCCTTGCGGCCGGCCGAGTTCGTCGTCTCCCGCATCCGCCACCACTTCGACTGAGGCCGACGACGTCCAGACGGCGCTGGACGACCTCGCCGAGATCCACGGCTACCCGGTCGAGGAACGCGCCCCGTTGGCCAGCGCCCGGATCGACGGCACCCCCGTGAGCCGGGAGGTCGGCAGCAGGTCCATCCCGTCAGGCGTGTCGAGGTAGCCGGGCCGCGTGCCCTTCACGTCCGTCCGGCCGTACTGCCACACGATCCGCCGCGTGGCGAGGCTGACCAGGATCACGCGGTCGCGGTAGTCGTCGTTGATCGCGATCAATCCCTTGCCCAGCGGCAGCGCGAGCGAGGGGTGGTCGAGCATGCCGGGGCCGGACGACGGGCCGTACCGCCAGAGCACCTGGCCGCGGGTGTTCACGATCAGCGCGCGCCCCGGCCTGCTGTAGTCGGCGAGCAGGATCCGGCCGCGGCCGAGCCACTGCGGGTCCGACGGGTACGACACCGGGGCGCGAAAGTCCCAGAGCAGGCGCCCCGTCGGCCCGATGCCGTCGATCCACGATCCCTGGATCTCGCTGACGAGAAAGCCTCCGCCCGGAATCGGCGTCGCGCCGTTGACGGCGCCGAAGCTGCGCGGCGGGTCGTGCACGCAGCCGCCGGTGCGCCCGAACTGACGCACGACCAGGTGGGCGCGCGAGATGAGCAGGACCCGGCAGTTGTACGCGTCGGCGACGCTCCGGAGGCCGTTCGGGAGCAGGTACGCGTCGTCCGGCGTGTTGAGGTACCCGGGCGCGGAGCCGCGCACGTTCGCGTGGCCGTAGCGCCACAGCACCCGGCCGCCGGGGAACGAGACGACCTGCAGCGTGTGCTGGTCCTCCTGGTTGCTGATGATCGTGTGGAACTGCGGCCCGAAGAACGCGTCGTCGTCGAACCGGAACGGGAAGCGCGGATGCAGGTTGCTCCTCGGGTAGCGCCAGAGGATCCGCTTCTTCCCGTCGACGAGCAGGACGCGGTCGTTCCCGCGGTCGGCGATCAGCAGGTACCCGGGTATCGGCCCAGGCGGCACGGGCAGCGCCCTGGCCTTGCGCACCGGAGACGAGGCAGTCGTGGTGGTCGCCGCTGCGTGGTCGCCCCGGAGCTCGTCGATCCCGGCGCCGACGCCGCCGGCGCTCGCCAGCGCGACGACGGCCACGAGCCACGCCACGCGGCGCCGTCGCCGTCTCCGCGCGTTGGCCGCCCGCCGCCGCCGAAGCTCCGCCGTGTCAGGCATCCGAGCGCTCCGGGACGTCGATGAACGAGGCGCCGCCCCGCGTCAGGTGGGTGCGGCGGTCGAAGCGAAAGTGCTGCCTCGCGCCGGGGAAGTTGTACTCGGTGACGTCGAACGTCCCGTCGTCGTGGAGCCGGGTGACGTACGCGACATGGCCGAACGGGCGGTCCAGCTCGGGCCACACGGCGACCGCACCGATGCGCGGTGTCGCGGCGATGCGCAGCCCCTTTCGGCGCGCGACGTTCGGCCAGTTCCACGCGTCCATCGAGCCGCGGATGAACCAGTCGGTGCGCTGCCGGTTCGCATGCAGCGCCCAAGCGACGTAGGAGGTGCAGTTGCAGGCGTACATGCCCCAACGGTCGACGACCTCCTCCTCCGCGGCGTGCGGGCACCGCGTCGCGTATGGGTAGCCGCCGATCACCGGGCCGTGAGCCTCCGCCCCGGCCGCGCAGACGCCGACGGCGCCGACGAGCGCGGCGCAGACGAGCAGCCGACGGGCTGGCGAGGAGAACGAGGGGCGGCACGACGGCACCGGCCGCGACAGGGTAGCGGCAGCTGCGGCGGGCTACACGCCCCACCAGAAGCTCGACGCGATCACGACGTAGAGCCCGATCAGGATCGCACCCTCCTCCCAGCGGCTCTCGCCGTCGTAGACGACGAGCGCGGTCACCGCGGCGGACAGCAGCAGCGCGATCGCGAGCAGCGTCGGGAAGACGAGGGTCAGGGTGGTCGAGAAGAGCAGGCTCGCGAAGACGAGCACGGGCGTGAGCAGCAGCGCGACCTGCAGCGCGGAGTTGACGATCACCGAGATCGCGAAGTCCGGCTGGTCGCGCGCCGCGAGCCGGACGCCGACGACGTTCTCGACCGCGTTCCCGGCGATCGCGACCACGACGAGGCCGGCGAACGCCTGGCTCATGTGCAGCGCCTCCGTCGCCGGCTTCAGCGCGGACACGAACCAGTCGCTCGTGAAGGCGGCGGCGGTCGCGGCGGCGCCGAGCACGACGACGGTCGTCGTCAGCGACCAGCGGGCCGGCGCGAGCTGCTCGTCACCGCCGCCGAGGAAGCCGGGCAGCGTGACCAGGAAGAGCACGATCAGCACGCCTGCGCAGATGTAGCTGAGCGTCCGGCCGTGCGGCGCGGCCGGCGTGTGGAAGGCGTGGGCGAGCGACGGCATCGAGAGGATCGCCGCGGCCAGGACGGTGAGGGTCGCGATCAGCCGCGCGCGCGGCGAGTCGAACCGCTGGACGCCGTTGCGCAGGCCGCCGACGAGGAACGCGATCCCGAGCACGAGCACGCCGTTCGCGATCACCGAGCCGACGAGCGCCGCCTGGACGACCCCCATCAGCCCGGCGTGCAGCGCGAACAACGAGATGAAGAGCTCGGGCAGGTTCCCGAGCCCCGACTGGATGACGCCGGCCTGCGACGGGCCGACGCGGCCGCCGAGCTGGTCGGTCGCAAGGCCGACGAGGTGCGCGAGCAGCGCGATCGCCGCCGCCGCGACGAGGAACGCGACCACGTCGTTCGCGTGGACGTAGTGCGCCAGGGCCGCGGCGAGCACCAGCGCCGCGGCGAGCCCCGCCAGCTTCCACTCCCCGCGGCTCACCGCCGGATGATGTCGCACCGGCAGGGGCGTCGATCAGTAGTTCAAAGCGCCGCGATCAGCCTTTCCCCCGATTGCGAGCGCGCGGCCCCGAGCTACGCCTACGGCACGTGCCCCGCACGAAGGAGACACCGATGGACGAGAAGACGCACGAGAACCTGATCGTGGCGCTGCAGGGCGAGGCCTTCGCCTACGCGCGCTACCGGCTCTTCGCGGCGCAGGCCCGCGAGGAGGGGGACCTCGACCTGGCCGAGCTGCTCGAGGGGCTCGCAGCCGTCGAGCTGAACGAGCACTTCGCGGAGCTCGCAGTCCTGGCCGGGCTCGTCGGCGCGGACGCCGACAACGTCGCGGCCGCGATCCAGGACGAGAACACCGAGGTCGAGGAGACGTATCGCGCGTTCGCCGAGCAGGCCCGCGCCGCGGGCGAGACCGCGGCCGCCGAGCGTTTCGAGGAGATCCGGAACGACGAGCTCGAGCACGCCCGCACGCTGGAGACGGCGCTCGAGCGGCTCGTGATCCCGGCTTGACGCCGGTCGGCGAGCGGCCGCGCGGCGAGTCGCGGCTCCCCCTGGCGATCTTCGCCGGGGCGTCGGCGCTCGTCGCGCTCCACGCCGCGGTCGACGACCTCGTCGCGCCCGAACCCGGGACTGGGCCCGGCGACCATCTGCTCCGGGCGCGCGTGACGCTCGCGCTGCTGCTCGCCGGGCTCGCCGTCTTCCCGCTGCTCAGGCCGGGAGGGAAGGCCGCCCTCGCCGCCGTGCTCGGGGCGCTCTCGCTGGAGGCGACCGCTCTCGCGATCGCGGACGCCCGGGCCGGCGGCGTGCGTGGAGAGGACTGGACCGGGCTCGTGCTCGGGCCCGTCGGACTCGTCCTGCTGGTGCTGGCCGCACGGCTGCTCTGGCGCTCGCGCCGGCCGGGCCGGTGGCGCTGGATCCGCCGCGCCGGGGTTGCGCTCGCGACCACGGTGGCCGTGTACTGGCTCGTGCTCCCGGTCGCGGTCGCGATCCTCGCCACGCACCGGCCGCGGGCCACGGTCGAGCCGGCCGAACTCGGACGCCCCTACGAGCAGGTGACGCTCCGGACGAGCGACGGGCTGCGGCTCGCAGCGTGGTACGTCCCCTCGCGCAACGGAGCGGCCGTCGTCTCGTACCCCACGCGCGCCGGCAAACTGCCGCAGGCGCGGATGCTCGTCCGCCACGGCTACGGCGTGCTCCTGGTCGACGCCCGCGGCTACGACGGCAGCGAGGGCGACCCGAACGTGTTCGGCTGGGACGGCGCGAAGGACATCGCCGCGGCGGTCGCGTGGCTGCGCCGCCAGCCCGACGTCGTGCCCGGCCGCATCGGCGGGATCGGCTTCTCGGTCGGCGGCGAGACGATGCTGCAGGCGGCCGCGGAGAACCCGCAACTGCACGCGGCCGTCTCGGACGGCGCCGGCGCTCGCTCGGTGCGCGAGGACGTCCTTCGCGGCCCGCGGGGCTGGTTCTCGCTGCCCGAGAACGCCGTGCAGACAGCCGCGGTCTCGGTGCTGAGCGGTACCTCTCCCCCGCCGCCCCTGCAGGAGCTGGTCGGACGAATCGCGCCGCGGCACGTCTTCCTGATCTGGGCCGGGCGGAGCACGGCCGGCGAGGAGCTGAACGCCGACTACTTCCGGGCGGCCCGAGCCCCGAAGGCCCTCTGGAAGATCGCCGACGCCGGCCACGTCGGCGGCTTCGACGTCCACCCGCGCGAATACGAGCGGCGCGTGACCGGCTTCTTCGACCGCGCCCTCGAGGCGGACTGACTCAGACGAGGTCGGCGAGGACGGTCGCGCCGAACGCGGCCGCCAGCACCACGCACCCCGCGGTGCCGAGGGCGAGGACGGTGCGCCGCCGGGTCGCGTCGGACGAGAACGGCGCGAGGAAGAGGGCGCTCGCGAGGCCGAAGGCGATCCCCGCCGCGGTCTCGACGGCGTGGAAGGCGATCCCGGTCGTGAGCGCGGTCGTGATCCCGACGCCGTGGGCCCGCAGCGCCATCGCCACGGCGCCGCTCGTGAGGCCGACGTTCCCCGGCGTGAGCGGCATCAGCCCGCTCAGGTCGAGCGCCGGGACGACGAGCAGCGCGGCCAGGAGCGGCGAGCCGACGCCGAGCGCGGCCGCGATCGAGGCGACAGCGCCCAGCCGCGCAGCCGTGGCGAGCGCGACCCAACCCACGATGCGCAGGCCGTGACGCGGCTCTCGCCCGAGGGTGCCGAATGCATCCAGCAGGTGCGCCAGGCGTGACGGCGCGCGCCGGTTGCGCGTCAGGATCGCGACCAGGACGGCGGCGCCGACCAGCGCGAGCAGCACGAGCACCGGCCAGAGAGGCAAGGCGCCGGCCGTCGCGCCCGCGACGATCAGCACGGCGAGCATGAGCGCCCGCGCCGCGCCGACGACGCCGAAGGCACCGCCGGTCTGCCAGAGCCGCGCGTCGCCGTCGAGCACCCTCGAGAAGAGCGTCAGTCGCGCGAGGTCGCCGAGCCGCGCCGGCGCGAACGAGTTGACCAGCGACCCGATCCCGTAGCGTGCGCCGGCGTCGAGCCAGCCGACCCGGCCGCCGACGAGGCCGATCGCGGAGCGCCACGCACCGGCCGTCCCGGCGAGCGAGGCCACGAAGCAGCCGCCCGCGAGCCAGAGCCAGACCGGCCGCGCGCCCGACAGCCCGGCGAGCGCCCGCCGCACCTCCGATCCCAGCAGCTGGGGCACGAGGGCGACGACGACCAGCGCGAG
>DASSMZ010000202.1:0-4406 GCA_035688325.1 Gaiellaceae bacterium | reverse complement strand
ACGGGTGCTCCTCGGCGAGGCGCAGGTAGATCGGCGTCAGGACCAGCAGCGGGAGGACGAGCACGATCCCGAGGTGGTTCGGGTCGCCCGTGAGCGCGTTCGGCCGGTACACGCTCGCGCCCTGGACGGCGCCGTAGATGTTGATCTGGCTGGCGCCGCCCGTGATCGGCGAGAGCACTGCGGCGTCGAGGTTCCCGCCCGTCGTCTGCGCGACGCCGAGCTGGAGGACCCCGTAGAGCGCGTTCGCGACGATGCCGCCGCAGAAGACGCCGAGCGCCCACCAGAAGTACCGCTCGCCACGCCGCGCGACGAGCGCGACGGCCGCGAACAGGAACAGGAAGTGGAGCAGGAACTTGACCATCCCCTTCGCCCACTGGGCGAGCGCGCCGGCCGTTTCGAGGTTGAAGAAGCCGATCAGGTAGACGACCAGGAACGCGATCATGAACCCGACCAGGACGAGCGCCGCCCGCGGCGCCGGGCGCGACCGCCGCCCGAGCGAGTCGAGGCCGTAGACGAGGAGGAACCCGCCGCAGGTCAGGTCGGCCAGGAAGATGTTGCCGCCGGCGCTCCACTGCACCTTCGCGAACGTGCAGCAGAACGCGGTCGCCAGGAAGAAGAACGGGACGAGCCGGCTCTCCTGCGCGTGCGCGCGGACGCGCGTGTCGACCGCGGCGACCGCGCTCACGTCAGGCTCCAGAGCAGGTCGGCCAGCTCCTCGACCCGCGTCGTCCGCGAGAGGCGGCGGCGCTCGTCCTCGCTGAGGTAGCCGTTGCCGAGCTGCCCCGCCCGCCAGCGCGCGTGCAGGCCGAGCAGCGCCTCGCGCAGCCCGTCCTCGTCCTCCGGCGCGACGACGACGCCGGCGCCCGTCTCGCGGACGAGCTTCGCGGCGACGCCGTCCGTCGGCACCGCCGCCAGGATCGGGCGCTCCGCCGCGAGGTACTCGAAGATCTTCCCGCTCGGCACGACCCTGCCCCGCCCGGCCGCCTCGGGGAGCAGCAGCAGGTTCGCCTCCGAGTCGCGCTGCAGCTCGAGCGCGCGGCGGTGCGGCTGGTAGTCGAGCAGCTCGAGCCGGTCGCCCAGGCCGAGCTCCTCCGCCCACTCGCGATCGACCGAGCGGAAGTCGCCGACGAACCGCGCGACCACGTCGTCGAGCCCGGACGAGGCGAGCGCGGACAGGAACGCGCGCGGGTTGCGCTTGCCGAAGAAGCTGCCGGTGTGCGTGATCCGGAACCGCTCGCCCGGGCGGTACTCGAGCCCCGAGAAGTCGTCGAAGTCGCAGCCGTTCGGGATCATCCGCACCTCGCCCTTCGGCTCGAAGCCGCGGATCTCGTCCGCGATCGCGTCCGAGACGGCGACGATCCCGTCTGCCTGCCCGGCGATCATCCGGACGACGCGCTCGAGCAGCTTCTCCTTGGCCTGGACGGTGCGGCGCTCGAAGCGGCGGTCGGCGTTCTGGACGAGCGAGTCGCGCTGGTCGGCGACCCACGGCACCCCCGTGAGCCGCTTGACGCCGGCGCCGATCAAGTTCAGCGAGAGCGGCGGGCTCGTCGTGATCACGACGTCGATCCCCTCGTCGCGGACGATCTTCGTCGCCGCCGGGATCGCCGTCGGGGCCCAGGTGACGCTCACGTCGGGCAGCAGGAGGCGCCGGCCGGCGAGGCGCGCCTGGGCGAGCGCGAGCTCCATCCCCTTGAGCGTGCGCAGCTCCTCGGAGGGCAGCCGCGCCTGCGGGCCGAGGTAGCGCGCCCGGTGGACGAAGGCCTGCGTTGGCGGGCGCAGCTCGTCGTCGCGGTGCAGCCACTTCGGGTCGTCCGGCGCGAGGACGTGCGTCTCGATCCCGAGGGACGGCAGGTGCGTCGCCAGCTTGAGCGGGCGCTGGACGCCGCCTCCGCCGGCCGGCGGAAAATACATGGTGATCAGCAGGGCTTTCACGCGGGGATGCGGTAGAGAACGTACCGCGCGCCTTCGTACACGCGCGGCAGGTCGAAGCGCTCGCGCCCGACGCGCGCCTGGTCGACGAGCAGCCAGCGCGCACCGTACCGGCGCGCGAGCGACAGCGGGCCGCGGTCGCGGAAGAAGCGGTTCGCGTCGTGGACGCGCTGCGTCGGCCGGTTCGCCTTGGTGTTCGCGACGTGCGAGGTCGGCGCGGCGTTCACGTACACGGGCGCGAACGCGCCGAGCTCGTACGCGGTGACCGGGTCGGAGAAGACGACGTCGCCGTTCCGGACGTGCTGCCGGACCGCGGCCACGAGCTGGTGCGGGAGCCCGAGGCGCGAGTTCGGCGCGCGCGTCCAGTGCGAGTACCCGTGCACGCCGACGGGAACGAGGAAGAGCGCGACCGCGGCCGCCGCGACGAGCGGCGAGCCCTGCACCTGCGGGATCCGGCGCCCGAAGAGCGCGGCGGCGACGAGCGCCGCGACTCCGCCGGCGAACGACGCCCACGTCAGCCAGCCGGGCGCGCCGTGCACCAGCCGGTAGGGCGAGCCGAAATCTCCCGGCAACGCGAGCTGGAGCCCGATCCCGGCCGCGAGCGCCACCGGCAGCAGCAAGAGGCGGAGGAAGCCCGCGAGCACGAGCGCGCCGCCGACCAGCACGAACGCCCGCGGCGCGAAGCCGACGATCCGGCGCGCCTGCGAGATCGAGACCGCGTCGGCGAAGTGCGGGAACACGAACGGCAGCAGGGTGACCGCGTAGACCGCGAGCATCGCGCCGAGCACGAACGCGGCCCACAGGCGCCGGTGCGCGAACACGGCGAGCGGCAGCAGGACGAGCGACGCGACGGCGATCGCGCCGGCGCGGCCGTAGAGCTCCGGGGCGAGGCGGTAGCTGTGCAGACTGGTCACGTCGAGCTCGCGCGGGTAGTCCGCGAACGCACGCCGCAGCTCCGCGGCCTTCGGATTGTGCGAGGCCGTCTCGCGCACGACCGGCAACAGCCAGACCGCGACCAGCACGGCCGGGACGGCGATCCCCGCCAGCGCCGCGCCGATGCGGCCGGCGTCGTGGCGGACGTCGAGGATCAGGCGCACGAGCAGGAACCCGACGAGGCCGATCGCGACGAGGACCGAGTAGCTCGGGTGGACGAGCGAGAGCGCGGCCGTGGCGGCGGCGACAGACGCGAGCAGCGCCGGGCCGGGCTCGCGGACGTAGGCGAAGACGAGCGCGAGCAGCGCGGGAGCGAGCAGCGTCCGCGCGGCCGTGGCCGGGAGCGCGAGCGACGTGTACGAGCCGCCGTGGCCGGGCGCCAGCCCGGCCAGCGCCAGCTCCGCGAGCGCCGCGGCGACGCCGGCCCAGCGCGAGGCGAAGAGCGTCGTCCCGGCCTCGTAGACGAGCACGAGCGACAGCGGCAGCAACACCGTCGGCAGGTGCAGGAAGACGGACGGCGCGCCGACGCCGGCGAGCCGCGCGACGAGCGCGACCGCCGAATGCCAGAGCGGGAAGGCGTAGCCGGGGTGGAGCCCGCCGTCGCGGAACTCGTCGACCGAGCGGAGCGAGAGCGAGCCGAGCCCGAGCAGCTTCTGGACGCGCGCGAGGTGGAAGAAGGCGTCGCCGTCGTACCGCGAGACCCACCAGAGCGAGATCCCGAAGGCGAGGCCCACTCCGAGCAGTACGAGCGTCCACGCGGAGACGCCGCCGGGCCGGCGCGCGGCGAAGGGCGCCGCGACGAGGGCGACGGCGAAGAACAGCGCGAGTGCGAGCCAGAACGACGAGTGCAGCGCGAACATCACGGCGGTCGCGCCGAAGAGCGCCGCCATCGTCCACGCGAACGCGCCTGCGAAGCCGCGCACGCCGAGGGCCCGGGAGACGACCGCGCCCGGGACGAGCAGGCACGCGACCGCCGCCGCCAGCCGCAGCCCGAGCCCGAGGCCGTGCGCGGGCAGCAGCCGCGAGAGCGCCAGCGCGACCGGCGCGAGCAGCCAGAGGAGGACGCTCATCGCCGCAGCAGACGCGCGACCTGCACGAGCGCCGGCTTCAGGTCGTCGCGCGCGAAGACCGCGTCGACGTACGGCGGCCGTTGCGGCGCCGGCGACTCGCCGGGCAGCAGCGTGATCGCCCAGCGCTTGCGCGTCCCGTTCGCCGAGACCGGCTCCACCTGCTCGCCGGTCAGGTCGCGGTAGGCGATCAGCGGCAGGTCGACGCCGCACGCCGCCGCGAGGCCGTGCCACTGGAAGAGCCGCGGGTTGACCTCCATCAGCTTGTAGGCGCCGTCGCGGAGATCGCGCTTGAGCTCGACCTGCGAGAGCCCGTGGAAGCCGAGCGCGCGCAGCAGCTCGAGGCCGCTCTCGACCACCTCGTCGACCCAGACCGCCTCGCCCACGCGGCAGGTGCCGACGCCCGGCGGCGTCTGGCGCAGCTTGCGGCCCGAGAAGAGCCCGAGCGGCTCGCCGTCGGCGCGCAGGTACGAGCCG
>DASSMZ010000195.1:0-7685 GCA_035688325.1 Gaiellaceae bacterium | reverse complement strand
TGGTGAAGCGGCCGCCGGTGAGCTGCATGCCGTCGCCTGAGTCGCCCGCGAAGCGGATCGTCACCTGCTCGAGCTGCTCGACCTGCTTCTCCATCGCGCGTACCTACACCGTAGCGCGCTGGACCGTGATCCCCCACGCTTCACCCGAGGCGAAGAGCTCGTCGGGGTCGACCTCGTCGCGCCAGCCCAGGAAGTGGCGCTCCGGCTCGTCCTCGGTCGAGCCGTAGACGGCGAGCCGCACCTCCCGCTCGGCCTCGCCCGCGCCGCGCTCGAGCTCCTCGCGCCGGCGCTCGGCCTCCTCGGCCGCGGGCCCCTCGGCGTACCCCTTCGCCACTACGCGGCCTCCTCCAGCAGCGCCTGCAGGTCGAGCGGCGCGTTGTGCATCGCCAGCTCGCCGTTCGCGGTTCGCGGCCAGTCCTCCTCCGCGCGGTCGCGGTACAGCTCGACCCCGTTGCCGTCCGGGTCGCGCAGGTAGATCGCCTCGGACACGCCGTGGTCGGTGGCGCCGTCGATCGGCCAGCGCGCCTCGACGAGCCGCTTGAGCGCGTTCCCGAGCTGCGCCCGGTCGGGGTAGCGGATCGCCACGTGGTAGAGGCCGGTCGTGCCGGGTGGCGGCGGCGACCCGCCGCGCGAGTCCCACGTGTTCAGACCCAGATGGTGGTGGTAGCCGCCCGCCGAGACGAACGCGGCCTGGTCGCCCAGCCGTTGCGTGACGTCGAAGCCGAGCACGTCGCGGTAGAACGCGAGCGAGCGGTCGATGTCGGCGACCTTCAGATGGACGTGCCCGATGTCGACGCGGGGATCGACGCTCACGAAGCGACGATAGCGCCTGGCGGGGTAGCCGTTTCCTCGTTGACGCTGTCAGGTGCGAAGGGCAGACTGGCGACGGCGTGGCGTCCGAGTCGGAGGGACAGGTCGAGACGATCGGCCAACGTCTGCGGCGCCTGCGACACGAGCGCGGGCTGTCCCAGCGTGAGCTCTCTTCCCCCGGCGTCTCGTATGCCTACATCTCGCGGATCGAGGCCGGCGCGCGCCGTCCGTCCGTGAAGGCGCTGCGCATGCTCGCGAAGAAGCTCGGCGTCTCCGCGGACTACCTCGAGACCGGCTCCGAGCTCCGCGACACCGACGAGCGTGAGCTGCGGATCGCCGACGCCGAGCTCGAGTTGCGCCTCGCCGACGACCCGGGCGAGGCCGAGGAGAGGCTCGAGCAGCTCCGCGACGACGCGATCGCCGCCGGCGACGCCCGCGCCGCCTCGCGCGCGAACGTCGCCCTCGGGCTCGCGGCCGCGGCCGCGGGGCGCAACGCCGACGCGATCGAACGCCTCGAGAGCGGCCTCGAGCTCTCCCCCGTCTCGGCCAGCGCCCGCCCCGACGTCTTCGCCACCCTCGGCCGCGCGTACGCGGCGACCTCGCGCTCCGACAAGGCGGTCGAGGTGTTCGAGCGCGCACTCGACGAGGTCGAGCAGGACGCGCCCGAGAACCTCGCCGCACAGATCCGGTTCACGACGTACCTGAGCTACGCGCTCACCGACCTCGGCGACCTCGAGCGCGCGCAGACGGTGCTCGACTCGGCGCTCGAGCAGGCCGACGCGATGACGGACTCCTACTCGCGCGTTCGCCTCTACTGGAGCCTCGCGCGCCTGAACGACCTGCAGCGCCGGCCCGTCGCCGCGCTCGACTACATCCGCCGCGCGATCGCGCTGCTCGACGTCACCGACGACACGCTCCACCTCGCGCGCGCCCACCTGCTCTGCGGGAGCATCCTGATGGCGCAGGACCGCCTCGACGAGGCCGGCAGGCACTTCGACGTCGCCGAACAGCTCTTCGGCGCGACGCCGGAGCCGATCGACGTCGCGAACCTCTCCACCGACCAGGCCAGGCGGGCGGTGCACCTCGGCGACGGCGACGAGGCCGTGCGCCGGGCCCGTGCCGCGCTCGACGCGACCGGCGACGAGTACCCGCACGAGCAGGGCAACGCGCTCCGGGCGCTCGCCGAGGGACTGGCGCTGCAGGGCGACACGGACGCCGCGAACGACGCCTTCCGCTCGGCGACCGCGTTGCTCGAGGCGCAGGGCCATCACCGCGACCACGTCGAGGCCTGCCGCGCGTGGGGCACGTTCCTCCGCCGGGTCGGCCGCGAGGACGAGGCGCTCGAGGTGCTCGAGCGGGCGGCCGATCTCGCGGGCGGACCGATGGCGTCGGACCCCCTCCCGCGTCGGTGATCTCGGCCGCGGTCCGGCCGCGCGGCCCGTACTCGCTGCGCGCCACCCTGCGCCACGGCTCCGACGCGACGCGCACGAACGTCGACGGCGTCCTCGTCGCGGCGCTCGCGGGCGGCGGCGCCGGCCGCGCGTGGCAGCAGGCCGACGGCGTCGTCCAGCTCCGCGCGCCGCACGAGGCCGGCATCGACGAGCTCCGCTTCGTGCTCGCGCTCGACGACGACCACTCGGACTTCCTCCGGCGGTTTGCGCGCGACCCGCTGATCGGGACCGCGACGCGGCGCGTCCGCGGGCTGCGGCCGCTGCGGACGGCGACGGTCGCGCAGGCGCTGCTGCGTGCGGTGGCGGGACAGCTGATCCAGGCGAAACGAGCGCGCCAGGTCGAGCAGACGATCGTCCGGGCGCTGATGCCGAAGCTGGAGGGTACGCGGCTGCACGCGCCGCCGGACTGCGAATCGCTCGGTGGCGTCTCGCCCGCCGAGCTGCGCCGGCTCGGCCTCGGCATGCGCCGCGGCGCGGCGCTCGTCCGCGTCTGCCGCTCGCTCGACCTCGAGCGGCTGCGCTCGCTCCCTGGCGACGGCCCGGCGGAGCGGCTGTTGCGGGAGCGCGGCCTCGGCCCGTGGTCGATCGGCGTCGTCTTCCTCGAAGGTCTCGGCCGGTACGACCGTGGCCTCGTCGCCGACCTCGGCCTGGTGAAGCTCCAGTCGGCGCTCAAGGGACGCTGGGTCGAGACGTGGGAGACGGCCGAGCTGCTCGAGCCGTACGGCGAGTGGGCCGGCCTCGCGAGCGTCTACCTGCTACAGGCGCACGCGCTGGGCCTGATCCAGCTGCCGAAGAGCGCCGCCGCCTAGACTCCGGCCGATGGAACGCCGCGTCGCGATCCTCGGCGCCGGCACGATCGGCGAGTCGCTGCTGCGCGGCCTGCTGAGCGGCGGCTGGCGCGAGCCCGGCGAGATCGTCGCCACGGTTCGGGACGAGGAGCGGGCGCGCGAGCTCGCCGGGCGGCACGGGATCGAGGTCACGCTCGACAACGCAGCCGCCGCCGCCGGAGCCGCACTCGTCGTGATCGCCGTCAAGCCGCAGGACTTCGACGCCCTGCTCGGCGAGATCGGCGGCGTGCTGACGCCCGAGCAGACGGTGCTCTCGGTCGCGGCGGCGATCCCGACGGCGGCGATCGAGAGCCGCATCGCGGAGGCGGTCCCGGTCGTACGCGCTATGCCGAACAGGCCGGCGACCGTCCACGAGGCGATCTCGGGAATCTGCGCCGGCGCCCATGCGGGCGAGGAGCACCTGCGCCTGGCCGAGGAGGCGCTCGGCCACCTCGGCGCCGTGGTGCAGGTGCCCGAGCGGTACATGGACGCCGTCACCGCCGTGTCCGGCTCGGGACCTGCGTACCTGGCGCTCCTCGCCGAGGCGATGATCGAGGCCGGCATCCTCCTCGGGCTCTCGCGGGAGATCTCGACCCGGCTCGTCGTCCAGACGATGCTCGGCACGGCACGGTTGCTGCGCGACGAGGGAATCCACCCGGTCGAGCTGCGCGAGCAGGTCACGTCGCCTGGCGGCACGACCATCCGGGCGATCCGCGAGCTCGAGCGCGCCGGCGTGAGGGCCGCGTTCCTGAACGCGATCCAGGCGGCGATGGAGCGCTCGCGCGAGCTGGCGGCGGGGGACGAATGACGCTCTACGGCGTCGAGCTGACGGTCTGCGCGGATCCGGATGAGGTCGCCTCGGTCGTGGCCGACGAGCTCGCCACCGCCGCCCGCGACGGCGCGACGATCGTCCTCACCGGCGGCAAGTCCGTCGGCCCTGCGTACGAGCTCGCGGCCGAGCGCGAGCCCGACTGGAGCGCCGCGTCGGTGTGGTGGGGCGACGAGCGCTGCGTGCCACCGGAGGACGACCGCTCCAACTACCGCCTCGCGCGCGAGACGCTGCTCGACCGGCTCGAGGCGCGTCCGCGCGAGGTGCAACGCATCCGCGGCGAGCTCGGGGCCGACGAGGCGGCGCGGGAGTACGACGAGCTCCTGCGCAGCGCCTCGCCGCTCGACCTCGTCCTGCTCGGGCTCGGCCCCGACGCGCACGCAGCATCGCTCTTCCCGAACCAGCCCACGCTCGACGAGCGCGAACGGCGGGCAATCTCGGCCGAGGCGAAGCTCGAGCCGTTCGTCGACCGGGTCACGATGACGGTGCCCGTCCTGTGCTCGGCGCCGTTCGTCCTCTTCGAGGCGAGCGGCGAGAACAAGGCGGACGCAGTGAGGCGCGCGTTCGGCGAGCCTCCGGGGCCGGGCGCGCCGGCGAGCTTGCTCCGGTCGGCCGAGGGGCGCACGCTCGTGGTCGCCGACGAGGCCGCTGCCGCGGGCCTACGCCGCTAGACAGGCCCCGGGAAAGCGGTGTATACAGCCGTCATGGCCACCGCCGAGTCCAAGCCGCTCTTGGACGTGCTCACGCTCGACAAGCCCGAGCAGCTGAAGGCGCTCGGGCACCCGCTGCGACTGCGCGTGCTCGAGACGCTCGGGGCCGGCGACGGCGAGATCCTGACCAACCGCGAGCTCGCGAGCCGCCTCGACGTCGATCCCGGGCACCTGCACTTCCACGTCCGGATGCTGCTCCGCGCCGGCCTGATCGAGCTCGCCGAGACCGGCCAGGGCCGCGAGAAGCCGTACCGCGCCGTCGCCCGGACGGTGCGCGTCGCTCCGGCTCTCCTCAAGGCCGACGCGACGAGCGACCTGCGCGCGGCGATGCTCGACGAGGTGCAGCGCGGCTGGGCCGAGCACGGCTCGAGCGGCACGTTCAGAGCGGCCCAGGTGACGGCGCGGATCACGCCCGAGCTCGCGGTCGAGCTGATCCAGGAGCTGGTCGAGCGCGCCCGGGAGGCAGAGGATCCCTCGCTGTCGCCGATCGTGATCACGACCGTGCTCCACCCGCCGACCACGGTCGACGTCGACGTCTAGGTCGGCGGCAGCAGCGGCGAGCTGAGCGGGACGTCGAGGTCGCGCTCGCGAGCGAGCGCCTGCAGGACGAGCACCGTGTCGGCGACCGGCAGCCCTTCGAGGTACTCGTCGCGGGCCTCGAACGAGGCGAGCACCGACTCGACCGCTTCGGTGTAGCCGAGCACGTCGCGCGCCGCGAGGAAGGCCAGCGCGTCGCCGACGTCGTGCGGGAAGTCGTCGCGGAGCCGAATCGCCTCGGCATGCGGGCGCGCCTGCGCGTCTTCGCCGAGAACGAGCAGCGCCAGCGCTGCGGCGTAGCGGCCGATCGGGCTCGCCGCGTGGCGCGCGCCGGCGTCGAGCGCCCAGCGAGCCGCATCTTCTGCCCCTGAGCGGTCGTCCGCGAGCAGGAGCGCCTTCATCGCGCCGAGCGGCCGGCCCCAGCTCGCAGGCGGCGCGTCCGCGAAGCTCTCGCGGTAGCGCGCGGCGGCCCGCCGGAGCCACTCCCCGGACTCGTCCTGCCGCCCTTGCATCAGCAGCGCCAGCCCCGCGCCGGCGGCAGCATTGCCGAGGCGGGTCAGCTGCCGCTGCCGCACGTCGCCGTCGGTCGCCTCCGGAAGCCGCGCCTCGCTGTCGGCGTAGCGCCGCTGCTCCCGCTCGAGGTGCGCCGCCCAGTCCTCGTCGCCGCGGCGCTCGTGCTCGGCCCCTGTTTCAGGCACACCCAACCTCCTCCCCGAGGCGATCGTATCGAGGCTCGGCGCGCGTGTCCGTCACGGAAGTGTCGCAAGCGCGTGACGATTCACTAGGGTCTTCGCGTGCGCGAATTGCGGGAGGTTTTCTACGTCGACGGCGTCCGCACGGCGTTCGGCCGGGCCGGCCCGAAGGGTGTCTTCTGGCGAACGCGGGCCGACGACATGGGCGTCAAGGTCGTGCGCGAGCTGCTGCGCCGCAACCCGTCGCTGCCACCGGAGCGGATCGACGACGTCGTCATGGCAGCGACCGCGCAGGTCGGCGACCAGGGCCTGACGCTCGGGCGCGACGTCGCGCTGCTCGCCGGGCTGCCGCAGAGCGTGCCCGGGTTCGCCGTCGACCGCATGTGCGCCGGCGCGCTCACGGCCGTCACCTGCGGTGCGGGCGAGATCGGGATGGGCGCGGCCGACGTCGTGCTCGCCGGCGGCATCGAGCACATGGGGCACCACCCGATGGGCGCCGACGTCGAGTTCAACCCGCGCTTCGTCGCCGAGCGGCTCGTCGACACCTCGGCCGTGACGATGGGCGCGACCGCCGAGAACTTCCACGACCGGCTGCCGCAGCTGACGAAGGAGGACGCCGACGCCTACGCGGTGCGCTCCCAGCAGCGCGCCGCCGCTGCCTGGCAGAACGGCGTCATGCGCGAGACCGTCGTGCCGATGTCGGTCTTCACGGACGACGGCTGGCGCGTCGCCGACCGCGACGAGTTCCTGCGGCCCGACACGAACCTCGACGCGCTGGCGACGCTGCCGACGCCGTTCCGGCCCGGCGGCCGCGTCACCGCCGGGAACTCGGCCGGGCTGACCGACGGCGCGACCGTCTCGCTCCTCGCGTCGGAGGCGGGGCTCGAGGAGCACTCGCTCGAGCCGCGCATGCGGCTCGTCTCGTACGCCTTCGCCGGCGTCGAGCCGGAGCTGATGGGCCTCGGCCCGGTGCCCGCGACGCAGAAGGCGCTCGAGCGGGCCGGCCTGACGCTCGACGAGATCGGCCTGTTCGAGCTGAACGAGCCGTTCGCCGTACAGGTGCTCAGCTGGTGCGACGGCCTCGGCGTCGACCCCGGGGACGAGCGGCTGAACCCGTACGGCGGGGCGATCGCCTGCGGTCACCCGCTCGCGGCAACGGGCGTCCGCCTGCTGGCCCAGCTCGCGTACGGCCTGCGGGAGCGGCCGCAGGTCCGCTACGGCCTCAGCGCGCTCTGCGTCGGCATGGGCATGGGCGCTGCGCTCGTCTGGGAGAACGTCGCTGCCGGCCACTGAGTTCAAGCTCGCGCCGGTCGAGACGGAACGCGGACGCGTTGCGCTCGTCACGATCGACAACGGCGAGGACTACACGAAGCCGACCTTCTTCGGGCGGTCTGCGCTCGAGTCGCTCGAGCGGCTCCTGCCGCAGCTCGAGGAGGGCGAGTGGACGGCGCTCGTGCTGTCGGGGAAGCCGTTCGTCTTCGCGGCCGGCGCGGACATCACCGAGTTCCCGGACGCGACGCGGGAGGTCGCGATCGAGGGCAGCCGCGCCGGCCATCGCCTCTTCTCGCGGATCCGAGCCCTGCCGTACCCGACCGTCGCGGCCGTCAACGGCGCCTGCCTCGGCGGCGGCGTCGAGCTCGCGCTGCACTGCGACGCGCGGACGATCTCGACGGCGGTGCGGCACTTCGCGTGCCCCGAGTGCTTCCTCGGGATCGTGCCGGCCTGGGGCGGCACGCAGCTCGTGCCGAGGCTCGTCGGTGCCGAGACGGCGGTGAAGTTCGTCGTCGCGAACCCGATGCGGCAGAACCGGATGCTGAGCGGCCCCGAGG
>DASSMZ010000192.1:0-3211 GCA_035688325.1 Gaiellaceae bacterium | reverse complement strand
GAACGCCATCGCGCCGACGATCACGACCGCCAGCACGACGCCGGCGTTCAGCACCTGGAAGAGGACGACCGCGAAGACGACGTACAGCAGCCCGAGCAGCGACGTCGTCAGCAGCATTCGCAGGGACAGCCCTGCGTCGCGACCGTATGCCTTGCGTTTCATCGAGAATCGGCCCCCTTGGGAAGATCGTTCCTAGCGATTGTAGCCCTCGGGGTTATGACGACCGTAAGAATTCCGGCCGCTGCAGCGGCCTCTCCGGGCGAAGTGGCGGTGATCGTGAAGCCCGCTACGGCAGCCGTGTTTCGCTCGCCTGGAGCGGCTCACGGGCTGCTCGTCGTCGGCGGCGGTCCGACCGTCTCGAGGCGCAGCGCGCTCGCCTCGCTCGTGCGCGGCGAGATCGGGCTCTCGATCGTGCACGGCGGCGTTCCGAGCGGAACGCCGCTGATCTCGCTTGCGCGCCGGCCGGCGCGGACGACCTTCTACGTCGCGTTGCCGCCGCCCGGCAAGCACCACAACGTGCGCCGGTACCCGATCGCCGTCGTCGGGCCCGGATACCGCGGGATCCTCACGGACAGCTCGACGCGGCTGACCGGCCTGATCTCGATCGCCGACGTCGCACGGTCGGCGCAGGCGCTCGCGCGCGGCAAGTCGCCGTCGATCCGCTCGCGGCCGGAGCGCGATCCGCTCGGGCGGCTCGCCCGCTTCGACCACCGGCTCGGGCAGGCGCACGACTCGCGGCTCGGAGGGATGCTCGCGCTCGTCGGGCTCATGCTCGCGTTCTCGCTCGCGACGTTGCTCGCGCGCGCGCGGGCGCTCGAGCGCGCGACGCTGCTCGTGCCGTCCACGTGCATCGCCGCGTCGGTCGCGCTCAGCGCCGCGGGCGTGACGACGCCGTGGCAGGCGACGCTCGGCGTCGCCCTCGCCGGCGGCCTCGGCGCACTTGCAGCTGGCACGTTCCTCCCGCTTCGCCTTCCGCTCGCGCTCGGCCTCGTCGGCCTCTTCGCCTTCCTGTTCGTCGTGATGTGGACGCATCCCGAGTGGAACGCGCTCGCCTCGATCGGCCCACACCCGGACGGAGGCGGCCGCTTCTACGGCGTCACCAACCAGGTCGAGACGCTGCTGCTCCCGCCGGCGCTCGTCCTCGGCGCGCTCGCGGGGCCGCTCCTGCCGGTCGTCGCAGTCGTGATCTCGGGGGGGATCGCCGCGAGCCGCGCCGGCGCCGACGGCGGCGGGCTCGTCGTGTACCTCGCCGGCTTCCTCGTCCTCTGGCTGCGGCTGCAGCGCCTGCCGGCCAGGCAGGCGGCGCTCGCCACCGCGGCGGCGGCCGGCGCGGCGCTGCTCCTGGTCGGGATCGACGCCGCGACCGGCGGCTCGAGCCACGTGACCAGGGCCGTCGGCGGCGGCCCCGGCTCGTTGCTCGGCGACCTGGGGCATCGGCTCCATGTCTCTGCGGCCGGCGTCGCGCAGACCTGGAACGACGCCCTCCTGTTCGCGCTCGGGATCGTCGGACTCGCCGTGCTCGCCAGCCTGAGGCCGAGGAGGCCGCTGCTCGACGCGTACCTGGTGGCGCTCGTCGTCTCATTGCTCGTGAACGACACGCCCACCGACGTCGCCGGCTGGGGAGGGCTCGCGGCGGTCGGCCTCTGGCTGTTCGCCAGCGGCGAAGAGCGCGCCGGGCGTCTGTAGACTCGCGCGTCGATGCGCCGCGCGCTCCCGTTCCTCGCCCTCGCGTTCGTGCTGGCCGGCTGCGGCAGCGCAGGCGTCGTCGAGCCGACGGCGCAGACGGTCGTCGGCACCGTGCCGTCGTCGACGACCACGCAGGCGGCGCCGGTGAAGGGAAGCGCGACGGCCGGAGCGGCGCTCTTCAAGGCGCAGGGCTGCGGCGGCTGCCACACGTTCAAGCCCGCAGGCACGAACGGGAACGTCGGCCCCGACCTCGACAAGCTCGCGCAGTACGCGCAGCAGGCGAACCAGGGCTCGCTCGCGCAGTTCGTGCAGGAGTCGATCCAGAACCCGAGCTCCTACATCCAGTCCGGATACCCGAACGCGATGCCCAACTACGGCCAGACGCTGTCGGCGAAGCAGATCGCCGACCTCGTCGCGTACCTGACCCAGAAGCAAGGTTGATCGACCTCAAGGCCGCGCGGGCGGAGCCCGACCGGTTCCGGCCCGGGATCGCCCGCAAGGGCGGCGCCGAGGCGTTCGACGAGCTGCTCACGGCGGACGAGCGGCGCCGCGAGCTGATCCCGCAGGTCGACGAGCTCCGCAGCCGCCAGAAGCTGAAGGGCAAGCCGACGCCCGAGCAGGTCGAGGAGCTGAAGCAGGTCAAGGAGGAGCTGCGCGCGCTCGAGGAGCAGCTCGGCGAGGCGGAGGCCCGGGTGGACGAGCTGATGCGCAAGGTGCCGAACCCCGCCCACGAATCGGTGCCGGACGGAACGCAGGGCGACGCCGAGGGCGAGGTCGTGCGCGAAGCCGGCGAGAAGCCGGAGCTCACCGAGCCGAAGGAGCACCTCGAGCTCGGCCGCTTCGAGATGGAGCGCGCCGCCCGTCTGTCCGGCTCGCGCTTCGGGTACATCGTCGGCGACACCGCCCGCCTGGCGCTCGCGCTCTATCGCTGGGCGCTCGACCGGGCCGTCGCGCAGGGCTTCACGCCGGTGATCCCGCCGGTGCTCGTCCGCGAGGAGGCGATGTACGGCACCGGCTTCTTCCCCGCCGAGCGCTTCGAGATCTACGAGGTCGTCGACGAGAGCCTGTACCTGACGGGAACCTCCGAGGTCGCGCTCGCCGGCCTGCACATGGGCGAGATCCTCGACCGGGACGAACTGCCGCTCCGCTACACCGCCTTCTCGACCAACTTCCGCCGGGAGGCGGGCGCGGCCGGCCGCGACACGCGCGGCATGTTCCGCGTGCACCAGTTCAACAAGGTGGAGATGTTCGCGTACGTCCTGCCCGGGGAGTCGTGGGACGAGCACGAGCGGCTGCTCGCGATCGAGGAGTCGCTGGCGAGCGAGCTCGGTCTCCCATACCGCGTGGTGAACATCGAGGCCTCCGAGCTGAGCGCGGCCGCCGCGAAGCGCTACGACATCGAGGCGTGGTTCCCGTCGCAGCAGCGCTACCGCGAGCTCACCTCGGCGTCGAACACGACCGACTACCAGTCCCGCCGCCTCGGCATCCGCTACCGCGCGAACGGCGGCACCGAGTACGTCCACAC